>NZ_JBFUAY010000035.1:0-50716 GCF_056406015.1 Rhizobium sp. P1_E1
CCCTTAGGGAAACCGGCCTCGGCCAGCAGCGCCTGGCATTTTTCCGGGCTGTATTCCGGGTAGTTCGCCAGGTCGATATAGCCGAACTTCACCGGCGACACGTAATTGGACGAAGCATGACCGGCCGAGCCCAGAATTTCGACGATCATCGAGCGGTCGATCGCGTGGCAGGCCGCCTTGCGGATCAGCGGGTTGTCGAACGGCGCCTTCGAGCAGCGGAACCAGAGATATTTGTTCTCGACCGAGACGACGCTGCTGATTGCGATCTTGTCATTGCCATCGAGCGAGGTCACCTGTTCCGGTTCCAGACGCTCGACGATCGAGGCCTGGCCATTGAGCAGGGACAACATGCGTGTCGTGCTGTCACCGACGAAATTGAAGCTGATGCCAGGAATCTTCGGCGTACCGAGGAAATAATCAGGATAGGCTTCGAGGATCGTGGCATTACCTTCCTGCTTGACGAACTTAAACGGGCCGGTGCCGTTCAGGCGCTGCGTCAGCGGGCCGGTCGGGCCGCCGGCGACATCGGTCGCCGACATGATTGGCAGGTATGAGGCGAGGAAGATGAACAAATGGGCCGGATATCCGCCCTTGGAGGTATCGACGATGACCGTGTAGTCGTCAGGGGTGGTGATCGTCAGCGTCTCGGTCGGGCCGGGATAGAATTGGGCCGGGCGGTCAGGCCTGGAGCCGTATTCGAAGGTCGCCTTGACGTCTTCGGCCTTGAAGGGTTTGCCGTCGTGGAATTTCACGCCCTCGCGCAGCTTGATCTCGAGTTTGTTCGGCTCGAGAAGCTTGATGCTGGTGGCCAATTCATAGACCACTTCGTCGGGCTTTTCGACTGTCATCGGCGTCCGCGTCAGGAAGCCCATGACGAAGCCTTCGATATTCTTCTGCGACAGCGTTGTGTGGCCGGTCGGGTCCCAGTTGCCCGTAATATTTTCCGCCGACAGGAACACCACCGTCTTGCCCGTTTGGGCAAAGGCCGAGGAGAACAGAAAATCCGGGTTGATCTGCAGGAGACCGGCACCCGTGCCAGCCGCACCAAGCCCGGCGAGGAAATTGCGTCTGCTGATGTCATTCATAAGCTGTTTCCCTTTTGTGGTTTTATGTGGCTTTCTTATTATTCCACGATATCGGGCATTTTTTCGTTTTTCAATGGGTTCTCGTAAATTAGAAAATCGGAATGCCATTCTCCTGTCGTAAATCGGCTCAGGTGATTTGTATTATATTGATTATAAGTATAATTTAGGAATGTTCTTTCAGCGTAGCGCTAGGCAAATGGCGAATTTTTCAGCATTTATCTATTTTGCGGGCAGGATGAGCGTGCCGAATTACTTTTATAAATGTCACAAAATCACATTTGGGGCCTAAAAAATATTCAAGCAAAGGTGACGCACAAATCTCGCCCGCGATATGACGGACGCGCAGCATGTCGAACCCCCTCGGTCATCGGCCTTGCCGCCCAGACTAACCATCTGGTGACGGCAATGCAGATCCCCGTCGATCCGGAATTCGATAATGCCAAATGAATAATTGTGCGATCAGTCGTTGAGCATTGCCGGCCTTGAATAGATTCGAACCTACGACCACTGGTTGGCGACTGGGACGGAATGGATAATCAATCGGCTACCGGCGTTGTGTGCTGCTTCGAATGAAATGGTCATGACTTGCGTACGGTACGCTAATCGCATACCATTCAGCAGTAAAATCGGAGGCTGGAAACTATGGCGACGGTCGAGAAAATTACGATTGCACTGACATCCGAAATGGCGGGCTTTGTGCGAAGCGCGGTCGATGCTGGCGAATATGCATCGACGAGTGAAGCCATCCGTGATGCCGTCCGCGAATGGAAGGAGCGACGAGATTTGCTCGGCTACACCGTCGAGGATCTGCGAGCGCTCGTACAAGATGGCATCGAAAGCGGCCCAAGCTCCCGCACGACAATGGCAGAGGTAAAAGCTGCAGCGCTCGAGCGATTAAAATCTGCACGACCCGAACGCTAAGCATGCTTCCAATTATCCGAACCAATCGTGCGGACGAGGACCTGATCGAGATATGGTCCTACATAGCCATTGACAACATATCTGCGGCTGACCRTGTTCTTGACGCGATTGAAGCACGCTGGGACAATCTCGCCCGACACCCCTACTCGGGGGTTGCGCGCGACGATATCGCGCCAGGCATTCGGCATCTCGTTTCAGGTGAGTATCTGACTCTTTATCGGCTCAGTGGCAGTGCCATTGAAATCGTCCGCGTCCTGCACGGGCGCAGAAAGATTTCCTCCAAAGTGACTATATAACGGCGGGCTCGCGGTACCCCTCATATAAGATCTCGGATTGGAGAATCTACACCAAGTGCAACATGGGCGTTTGAAGGGTAGTGGATCAGCCGAACTCGGCCCCGAGGCATGTATGGCAGAACGCCGGAATCGCGCCCTTCAAAGCGGAAAAATCGAATTTAGACGTCGGAACAGAACAGTTAGACTCTAAGAAGCACTTTGATCGCGCGGCGCTCATCCATAGCGCGATAACCGTCGGCGACATCCGCGAGCGGAACTTCCAAGTCGAAGACCTTACCGGGATTGATGGTCCGGCTTAGTACCAGATCTATAAGATCAGGTAGGAACCGGCGCACTGGCGCGGGGCCGCCCAGCAGACTTTTCTGAGCAAAAAACAGTGTCTGCCCTTCGAACTGCACGCCATGAGGAACGCCAACAAAGCCAATTGCACCGCCGGGCCGGGCGGAACTTATCGCCTGCGTCATCGCCTCTTGGGTGCCCACGCACTCCAAGACAGAATCGGCGCCCACGCCTTTTGTCAGTTCCTTGATCCTGGCGACCCCTTCATGTCCACGCTCAGACACGATATCGGTTGCGCCGAACTCGATTGCAAGATCTTGCCGGGTTTTGTGGCGGCTCATTGCAATGATCCGTTCGGCACCCATCTGCTTGGCTGCCAAAACACCCATTAGTCCTACAGCCCCGTCACCAACGACAACTGCAGTAGAGCCCGGCCCGACGCGTGCTGCCTCTGCCGCATACCATCCCGTTCCGAGTACATCCGATGTCGCAAGGAGGCTTGGAATTAGATCATCGGAGGGTATTTCCGCAGTCGCAACCAACGTGCCGTCTGCAAGGGGCACGCGGGCAAAGGGTGCCTGTGCGGCGGACATGAATTCACGTTGTTCACACGAGGAAGGGAAACCAAAACGGCAATGTGGGCACGTATTGTCGGAGATGCAAAAAGATCCAATTACAAACTGGCCTGGGCGTACAGTCCGCACCGCACTGCCAACTTCAACGACAATGCCGCAGTATTCGTGGCCCATATGCATCGGCCCGGATACGTCTTGCAAGCCACGATAGGGCCAAAGATCAGAGCCACAAATGCAGGACGCTGAGAGCTTGATAATTGCGTCAGTCGGATACAGAATTTTTGGATCTGTAACCTCTTCACATCGAATGTCCCCAGGAGAGCGAAGCACCGTACCAAGCATGAAAAATCTCCTCCAACGACATTCTTCTTGCTGACCGCAGTTAGATCACTGCGGCCATAGCAAGCTTTAACCTCGCATCATATCGTCGAAGGGCATCGCTGATTAGGGAGGGAAATCTGATAACCATTATCGAATTAGCTCATGAATGTTCGCAGTGTCCGTGTGGAATCAGCTTCATAAGCTGGCCAAAGGCGTCGATACGATCTTCGCGGTGAGAAAGGGCTGCATCGGCGGCCCTTTCCATCGGGTGGTACGTGCCAAATACTCTCGGAGACGGCCTTCGCCATTGATGAAATCTACTCATGATCGCAAGCGAAACGTCCTGCCTAATCGAACGAACTGATCTCCATTAGATATCTCCCTGACTGTCACAACCAATGGAGATCGACATGGACACAGCTAATGACACCGTCAATCACGATGAACCCGACACTGGACGCCGCACCTTGCTGAAGATGACCGGTGTCGGAGTCGCAGCGCTTGGCGTGGCCTCGGTTGCTGGTTCGCCTGCTCTCGCCCAAGCCAGTGCAGAATGGGACAAAGTCTTCCCGAAGAGCGACAAAGTCGACCATCAGAAAGTGAACTTCAAAAACCGTTATGGCATTACCCTAGTCGGCGATCTGTATCTGCCGAAGAACCGGGGCAACGGACAGCTGCCGGCAATTGTTGTTGGTGGCCCGTTTGGCGCCGTGAAGGAGCAGTCGTCTGGTCTCTACGCACAGAACATGGCGGAACGCGGATTCGCAACGATTGCCTTCGATCCGTCTTATACCGGGGAAAGCAGCGGTGAACCGCGCAATATAGCGTCGCCAGACATCAACACTGAGGACTTTAGTGCAGCGGTGGACTTCATTGGTCTGCGGCCTGAAGTCGACCGCGAGCGGATCGGCGTGATCGGTGTGTGCGGTTGGGGCGGCATGGCGTTGAACGCTGTCGCCGTGGACAAGCGCGTCAAGGCGGTGGTAGCGAGCACCATGTACGACATGACGCGCGTCATGTCGAAAGGTTACAACGACAGCGTGACCCTCGAACAGCGCACGAAAGCGCTGGAGCAATTAAGCAGTCAAYGTTGGGCCGACGCGGACAAGGGAACGCCGGCTTACCAGCCGCCCTATAATGAACTTAAGGGTGGCGAAGCGCAGTTCTTGGTCGATTATCACGACTATTACATGACGCCGCGTGGATATCATAAGCGCGCAGTCAACTCGGGCAACGCGTGGTCGCAGACCACTCCGCTGTCCTTCATGAACATGCCGATCCTGACCTACATTACGGAAATTTCGCCGCGCCCGGTCCTGTTCATTCACGGCGAAAAGGCACACTCGCTTTATTTCAGCCAGACCGCCTACGCCGCTGCGGCAGAGCCAAAGGAACTCGTGATCATTCCAGGTGCCAGCCACACGGATCTCTATGACCAGCTGGACGTGATTCCATTCGACAAGCTGCAATCGTTCTTCGAGCAGCATCTCGTCGTTTAATATTCAGTCGAGCAAGTCTCGCTAAGACCGGCCGACGGACGTAAAACTCCGTCGGCCGGCTTCGTAGTGAGAACAGTCTCTGCTTGCGCAAAGCCACTATCGCATGTGTTCGCGTTCACACTTTATAAGAGAAATGCGACGATGCGTTGAGCGCGCCTTGACGCCCATCTTGTCGAAAAACGGACGACCATTGGGGCGCCCATTTCGGGCAGGCTCACGAAGGCGTGGTTCGCCAGCGTCTCCGGCTTATGGGTTAAGACGCCATTCCCGGCTGGACCGCCTTCAGCACACCAAGATCGCCGACGGAGCAAAATCGGCAATATCGAGGTTCGAGCCGACTTGGTCCTCGGACGATACGCAAACGCCGCGAGGCCGCCGAACAAAAAGTTAATATTGGCTATATTTGCAGAAGAGCGAGATTGCAAAAATCACCTGCATATAACTTCATAGAATATGTCCGGCTTACCTGCGATCTCGATTGTTGAATTGCCGATCGTTCTTAATAAGCGCGCAACACATAGCCGCCCATTTTCCATTTCAGCCACCTGCCGAACCAGCGGGTGAAAGCGCCGTCATCACGACAGGTCGCGACCAGAAATCATTTCTGCACGACATTTCATCCCATTCACGCATTCCCGCGGAGGACACTCCATGCCTCAACTGACTATTAGCCGTATGTTGCTCCTGTTTGCACTCCTCGTCACTGCGGGCCTTGTCACCGCTCTGGGCGTCCAGACTTACGCTATTAAGCGCGTCCAAATCGACGGTCCGCTTTACAACGAGATCAAGAGCCAAAAGGATCTGTTGGCAGATCTTGTACCGCCGCCGCTTTTTGCCGTGGAAGCCTATGCAGCGATCTATGAAGCAAATTTTCATGCCGATCGGCGAAGCCGGGCGATTGCGCGGATCCACGAACTCAAGAAGCTCTACGACGACCGCAAAGCAGCGTGGGTTGCAGCGGATCTTACCGAGCCGGAAGCGAAGATCATCAGGGAGAAGCTCATCCCCGCTTCGGATCGATTCTGGTTCGTGACTCTCGAACAGTTCATTCCGGCGGTTGGSAGGAAGTACGACACGATGATGGCTGTCATGGATGATTTGGCGCGGGCATATCAGGACCAAAGACAAGCCGTACTCGAACTCAGCGAACTCGCGTCGGAAGTATCGGCTTCCAATGAACGATTGGCGACCAGCGAAGCGAGCTGGCTTGGATCCACCGCACTATACGGTGGGCTCCTGGCAGTCCTGGTGTTCGTGCTTGGCGTAATCTTCATCAGGATTCGCGCTATCTCTCCGCTTGGCGCAATCACCGGCTTCATGGAAAAAATGGCAAGAGGCGAAACTGAACTCTCGGTTCCCTTCAAGAGCCGTTCTGACGAGATCGGTCTCATTGCGAGGGCACTGGAAGTCTTTAGAATGACCGGGATCGAGAAGGAGAAGCTGGAGTTCGAAGCCCAGGCAGCCGGCGTTCAACGCATGCAAGACCAACAGGCTCGGGAAGCCGATGCACTCCGGCGTGCAAATGATACGGCCATGGTGGTGGACCAACTGGGTGCGGCGCTGCGGGGGCTCGCCGACAGCAATCTCCAAGTGAAAATCTCCGACAGCTTTAGTCCGGAATTTGAGCAAATCAGGGAGGACTTCAACCGTTCGATCGAAACGTTGGAGGACACGCTCGAAAGAGTGATGGATGGAACCGTCGACGTCCGTCGCGCCAGCGCAGAATTGAGTGCCGGTGCAGATCATATGTCGAGGCGGACTGAGAATCAGGCGGCCGCACTCGAGCAGGCGTCGGCTGCCCTGGAGCAAATTACCGCAACAATTGGACATCTAACGACAAATACGCAGCTAACGCGCCAACTCGTGGGTCAGGCCCGCACACGCGCCGAAGATTCGAGCGAAGTGATGAAAAACGCGGTTGAGGCAATGCATCGCATCGAACGTTCGTCCAACGAGATCGCTCAGATAATCAGCGTCATCGACGAAATAGCGTTCCAGACCAATCTACTGGCTCTGAACGCGGGGGTAGAGGCGGCACGTGCCGGAGAAAGCGGCAAGGGGTTTGCAGTCGTGGCAAGTGAAGTCCGCGAACTGGCTCAACGTTCGGCCAGTGCGGCCAAACAGATCAAGCTTCTGATCGACAACTCTACGACAGAGGTCAGTCAAGGTGTGAAGCACGTAGCGGAAACAGGCAAAGCCCTAACAGAAATTACCGCGTTCGTTGCGTCCATAGATGTGAAGGTCGTTGATATTGTCGTCGGAATCCAAGAGCAGTCGACCGGCCTGCGTGAGACGTCAGCAGCAATCAATGCCCTTGACAGCACGACCCAGCAAAATGCTGCGATGGCTGAAGAGACGGCTGCCATGAGCAGCACGCTGACCGAGCAGGCGGCGGCACTGGCTGAAGAAGTCCAAAAATTTCAACTCAACAACAAGCAACAAACCCATGGACAACGCAACGTGCTGCGATCGCGGCTCAACGCGGCCTAGCGGTTCTGTGACACTCAAACGACAAAAGGTTGATTTTATGAATAAGCTCTTGRAGGTCGCCAGTCGTACGGCGGTGGCATTGAGTATCGCAACTGTCTTCGCCGACAGCGTAGCCGCCAAGGATTTGACCTTGGGATACGTCGTCGCCAGTTTGAAGATCCCTTTCAACGTCGCCACGAAAAAAGGCTTCGAGGAAGCTGCGCGGGAAGCCGGCGTGAAGACCATTGTCATAGACCCGGAAGGCAGCATTCCCAGACAGACCGCAGCGATTGACGAACTTATCGCAAAAGGGGTTGACGGCATTGGCTTTTTGCCAATGGACTCGGTGCTGGCTGCGACCTATGCGGATAAAAGCTTGGCACAGAAAGTTCCAACCGTCTCAGTCGCAGTTCAAGTTGGCGACAGCACGACACGCAGTTTGCGCGATGTCTATTCCAGTCTATCGGCATTGGTGACCACAGATGATGTCGCAATCGGGGAACGGGCTGGAGAGTTGGCAACCGGTTTGTTGCCGAAAAATCGTCCTGTGAAAATTGCAATCATCGAAGGCGCGCACGGTTATTCTGCAGTTCCCCAAAGGACGCAAGGCTTTCGAGCAGCTCTTGACAAAGCCGGCGTGGACTATCGGATTGCGGGATCGCAGCCCACAGACTGGACGCCCGAGCAAGGTGCGGCCGCCTGCCAGAAGTTTTTGTCGGACAACCCAGATCTGGACCTCATCTTCAGTCAAGCAGATCCAATGGCCATCGGCTGCGCCCAAGCGCTTCGCTCTTCCGGCTCTGCGGTGAAGCTTGTCGCCACCGGCGGTGGTTCTCTGGAGGGAAATGAAGCGATCGCAAAAGGCGATATCGATGGATCAGTATGCACGCGGCCCGAGCTCTTGGGCCGGCTTATGTTGAAAGTGCTTTACGAAGCGGCGACGAATCCTGGCGCCCAAAAGGCTCAGTTGGTGACATATGACAGCGCGCTGATTACGAAGGAGACACTCCAAAATTGCCCGCCTGAATGGTGACAGCCTTTTCCGTCGTTGTGCCATAGATATGATCCCACTCTATCGGAGAAATCGTTGCCGGGCTGACCTCTGCGCCAGCCTGGGCGCCAAATTGGCCAGGTAACAGGATGGGTTTGCCGGGAGGTCGTAACCGGCAAAGCCGGTTGGCATCTGCCTTTCCAGTAACGCCTTGCCTTGGATGCGCTTGTGATAGTCACAGCGACGATCGTGCCACAACACAATGATACCGATCTCTTCATCCTCGATCATTCGAGAGCCGGTTTCGTCCTGAAGCTATTCGAATCAAAGTTGGTGGATCCGCGCTCGAGCAGCCATCCAGAAACATTCATGAGCACAGCTAATCATAACATGCGGCAGTTGCCTGCTAAACGAGCGCTCCGTCCTCGTCTATAAATCCAGAAACACGCGGATTGATTACAGTTTTTCTGTAATGGGAAGCACTTTGCAGGCCCGACGCAAGTCAACGATCGTTCGACCACCATGAATAGCTCGGCAGAATGGGATCCCTAATCGTAAGGCTTGACCGGAAAGAGGCGTTGATTTGACCATTGAAACCAAGTCGGGCAGCACGCCGGACATGATCGAGACGGCCCTGAACGACGCAGAAAGGACAGGTTTCAAGATCGCCGCCGTTGGCCGGACGATCGCCGTAACTCTCATCGCTCTGGCTTTTCTTCCAAGCTACTATTTTCCCATAAACATCGGGATTTCTGCCATCACGTTGGCGATCGCGTTGATTGGGCTCACCTCTCTCGCCGCAATTGGGACGCGCTATGAAATAAAAGCTCGATTCGCTCTCTTCGCGTTTGATGCCACCGTTGTCACCGTTTTGCTCGCATTCATACCGCTGAGCAGTGGCGGGGATATACCTCAAAATCTTGTCTTCTTGACGAGTTCTGTCCAATACTACTACGTCGTTGTCGCGGCATCGGTCTTGACCCTTTCGCCTCCGATTGTCATCTGGACGGGATCATGGGCCACAGGCGGACTTATTTTCGCAACATGGTGGATCCGGTCTGGAATGGACAAGGTGCTGAGTTACGGCGATTTGCCGATCGCACCATCGCCAGAGATCTTTTTTGAAACCGTATTGAGCCCGAACTTTCTGGGAATGGCATCTCGCGTACAAGAAGCTCTCATCATAGCTCTGGTGACGGCGATAGCGGCGTTGGCGGTTCATCGAGCAAGACGAGTTGTGCGCAATCACGCGCGCGCGGAGGCAAGTGAGCGGCGTGTGCAGCGTCTTTTTGGACGTTACGTGCCTGCTCCTATACTGCGCGAACTTTTGGATGCTGGGCACCTGGCACCACAGACGCGGTTCGCGACACTTCTCTTCGCTGACATTGAAGGGTTCACACGCCTTTCAGAAAGCATGCATCCGACGGAGCTCGTTCAGTTGCTGAACGAGTTTTTCACTGCGGTTACAGAGATAGTCGGCCGCAACGGCGGTGTCGTCATCAACTACATCGGCGATGCTTTGCTTGTGTCGTTCAACGCACCGCTTCCAGTCGAAGACCACGCCGATCGTGCTCTGGCTGCCTCTCTGGAGATCTTGGCAATGACGACCAGTCAACAGTTCGACGGGCAAACCATCCGTTTGCGGATCGGTATTGCGACCGGGCTCATCGCTGCCGGGACGGTTGGTGCTGCCGATGACCGTCAAACCTACACTGTTTACGGAAACCCCGTAAATCTTGCTCAAAGACTTCAGGAACTCACCAAAGACATGAATACGAATTGTCTCATCTGTGGTGTCACAGCGCAGCAAGCGCGCGCGGTTGGCCCTACCCTGACCCGCCTCGGGCTTTTCACCATTCGAAATCTTGCAACACCCACCGAGGTATTCGCGCACGCCAATAGCGGCGCGCCAACGGCTCCAGATGCCTCGTGACACTTTCATCAAGTCCTTGAACCTGATCTGCCAGACGATCAACTTTTCCTGCGGGGCCAAACTCAAGCGATCCGGCTGACTAGCTATACAAGGCCCTGCCTGTGCTAAGAAGGAACCTGGAAAAGTCGTGGGCTCAAAAGCTAGGGCTCGCTCGCGCGCCATCATCGCTGCCCACAGACGCCTCGCAGATACGCACTCTTTTCCTGCTTTGGCCCATCGCATTCATGAGAGAGCTTCATGATTGCATGCGCATATCAGCCGCTAATCGCTTGTGCGTTCTAAGTCTATATGTGCCTGGCGGACCCTGGTTCGCAAGACCGCGGACATCGCCGCGGTCGAAGATACGCGCCCGATCGCCCGGACAAGTCCGGCCAGACTTCGAATTTGGCGACCTTTAGTACGCCACCGCCGTTGGGCGCCCACCGCGTGAAAATAAAGAGGCTACAATATGCTACTAGAACTCTCTTCGACGAGCGTTTCCGATTCAGGCCGTGCTTCATCTTGGGGCGGGGTGTTTGCGCTGTCTCTGGGGGCCTTCGCCCTGGTTGCGTCCGAGTTTATGCCGGTCAGCCTTTTGACCCCCATCGCCGCCGACCTGCAGATCACGGAGGGTCAAGCTGGCCAAGCGATCTCGGTCTCCGGCGCCTTTGCCGTCCTCACCAGTCTTCTCATTTCCGCCGTTGCCGGCCAGCTCGACAGAAAACTTGTCCTGCTAGTGTTGACGGCTCTCATGATCATCTCGGGGACGATCGTGGCAATGGCGCCAAATTACGAGATCTTCATGGTCGGCCGCGCCTTTGTCGGTATCGCCATCGGCGGCTTTTGGTCGATGTCGGCTGCGACCGCAATGCGTCTTGTACCGAGTGATCAAGTGCCCCGCGCTCTGTCGATCCTCAATGGCGGCAATGCATTAGCAACAGTAATCGCAGCGCCACTCGGGAGCTTCTTAGGTGGCTTCATTGGCTGGCGTGGAGCGTTCTTTTTTGTCGTGCCAATCGCCGCGATCGTCTTCATTTGGCAGCTGTTCAGTTTGCCGTCGATGAAGACAGAAACGCGAACGAGCGTCGCGGGCGTGTTCCTGGTCCTCAAAAGGCCCGTGGTCGCACTGGGCATGGCTGCGGTCAGCATCTTCTTTATGGGGCAGTTCGCTCTGTTCACCTATCTCAGACCATTTCTGGAAACGGTCGAGCATGTCGACGTTTCTACCCTCTCCCTTGTCCTCTTGATGATGGGCGTGACCGGTTTTGTCGGCACTTCGCTTATCGGCGCATTTTTAAAGGATCGTCTGTACCGCACAATTATCACCATTCCCGTCATCATGGCGTTGATCGCGGGGGCTCTGGTTCTGTCCGGCACCGGGGTCGCGATGACCACCCTTTTGCTGAGTATGTGGGGTTTGTTTGCCACCGCGGCACCAGTCGGCTGGTGGACATGGGTCGCCAGGACGTTGCCGAACGACGCGGAGGCAGGCGGGGGCCTAATGGTCGCAGTCGTCCAGCTGGCGATCACGTTTGGTGCCGTTGTCGGTGGAATTCTGTTTGATACCACCGGGTATCAGGCGACCTTTGGCGCCAGCACCGTCCTACTCCTGATCGCCGCGGTCTTGACGGCGCTGACCGCGCGCAGCGCTCGCACGGACACGCAAAACGCTTAAACGATACCCAGCTGTTGCGGCCATCGGCTGTCCAATCTTGAGCGACCGCTCCGTCCACAAGGGGGGTGCATCAAAGGTTATATGGTGCATTTGCCGGCATCTTCACGAAGGCCGGGCCGCATGCCATACGAGGAGCGAGTTGTGCTAGGGCGGAGCCCGAACAGCCACGGCTCGTGCCGGTGGGGCACCAGGACATTGTGCCGAGCTGGCAAAGGGCGCTGCTTTAACGATTAGAAGCGCATCCGGAACCGTAAGGCGACAGGTTTTGAGGGAAACAGCATGAAAAAATACTCCATAGCTCTCATCCCCGGCGACGGAATCGGTGTCGCCGTCACAAACGCGGCATGGGAGGTACTGGAGACGGTAGCAAAGAGGGAGAACTTCAAGGTCGAAGCGACGAGTTTTCCCTGGTCTTGCGCCTTCTATAAAGAGACGGGCGCAATGATGCCCGAAAATGGTATCGAGGTTCTTCGGGGCTACGACGCGATTTTGCTGGGTGCAGTCGGTTGGCCTGCCGAAGTCCCGGATTCTGTGTCGTTGCACGGTCTATTGCTGCCTATTCGCAAGGCCTTCGTACAATATGCCAATATTCGCCCTCATCGTCTTTTGCCCGGCGTGCAAGGTCCGTTGAAGTCGAGCGATTTCGATATCCTGTGTATCCGCGAGAACACGGAGGGAGAGTATTCTGGTGCTGGCGGCCGCGTTCATGTCGGCACGCCCGACGAAGTTGCGGTGGAGACATCGATTTTTACCCGCAATGGTGTCGAACGCATACTGCGTTTCGCCTTCGAACAGGCACGCCAGCGCCGCCGGAAGCTGGCGTCGGTGACAAAATCGAACGCGCAAAAATACTCCATGGTTTTCTGGGACGAAATCACCGAGAAGCTTTCCAGCGAATATGCCGATGTCGAGGTGAAGAGCTATCACATCGATGCCATTGCGGCACGAATGGTCATGGCGCCTGAAAGTCTTGATGTCGTCGTCGCGTCAAACCTTTTCGGCGATATTCTCACCGACCTGGGCGCTGCAATCCAAGGGGGCCTCGGATTTGCGGCTTCAGCGAATATCAACCCCAACCGTACCGCACCATCCATGTTCGAACCGGTCCACGGCTCGGCGCCCGACATCGCGCATCTGGGCATAGCCAATCCCATCGCTGCGATCTGGTCGGCGTCGATGATGCTCGATCATCTTGGCGAAACGGCAGCAGCTGCAGAGATTATCAGCGCCGTCGAGACCGTGACCACCCGTGGTATCGGGATCAAGGCCGGTAGCAATAAGACAGATGAGATCACCGCTGCCGTCCTCGCGGCTCTTGCTTGAGTGGAAAGGTTAATTCCCCATGGAGACATTGAAAGACCCGAGTCTATTCCGGCAAAAATGCCTGATCGACGGCGCGTGGTGCGATGCCGCGACTGCTGCGTCTGTTCCAGTAACGAACCCGCAACCCAGGATGTAATCGGTCATGTCCCTGATATCAGCGGCGAGGAAACCCGCCGGGCGATCAAGGCCGCGCAGACCGCGCTTGCACTGTGGAAGGCAAAGACCCATGCCGAGCGAGCTGCCCTTCTAGAAGCATGGTACCGGCTGATGGTGGAGAACGAGCAGGATCTGGCGATGATCCTGACGATCGAACAGGGAAAGCCGCTGGCTGAGGCACTTGGCGAAATTCGCTATGGCGCCTCATTCGTCAAGTGGTTCGCAGAAGAGGCGCGCCGCATCGGCGGCACCACCATTCCATCGCCAACGCCCGACCGGCGCATCATCGTTCTCAAAGAGGCGGTGGGGGTTTGTGCTGTTATCACGCCGTGGAATTTCCCGAACGCCATGATCACCCGCAAGGTTGCCCCGGCACTGGCAGCCGGCTGCACAGTGGTGGTCAAGCCGTCGGAGTTCACCCCTTTTTCGGCTCTGGCGCTCGGCGTACTGGCTGAACGCGCGGGCATTCCTGCAGGCATCATCAACATTGTCACCGGTATGCCCGCAGAAATTGGCAGTGAGTTGATGGCCAATGAGACTGTGCGCAAGATATCCTTTACTGGTTCTACGCGCGTAGGTTCGCTGCTAATGCGCGGAGCAGCTGATAGTATCAAGCGGTTGAGCCTCGAGCTTGGCGGTAACGCCCCCTTCATTGTCTTTGACGATGCAGATCTCGATCTTGCCGTCGAGGGCGCCATCGTTTCAAAGTTTCGCAACGGAGGCCAGACCTGCGTATGTTCTAACCGCATTCTCGTTCAGGCAGGCGTCTATGATCGCTTTGCCGAGAAGTTGTGTGCTCGGGTCTCAGCCATGAAGGTCGGTCCCGGTGCAGGCCCGCCCGTCGATATCGGGCCAATGATCAACGTTGCGGCTATCGATAAGATCAACCGCCATCTGGAGGATGCCCTGTCCAAGGGCGCACGCATCCTTTCCGATCCTCCGGCCATGCCCGAGGGCGCGCAATACGCTGTGCCGGTCGTCTTAGGCGATGCTACCGCCGAGATGCTGTTGGCCAATGAAGAGACATTCGGGCCTGTCGCGCCGCTCTTTCGGTTCGAGACGGAGGAAGAAGCTGTCGCACTCGCCAATGCGACGCCGTTTGGTCTCGCCTCCTATTTCTATACCGAGAGTCTAAAGCGTTCCTGGCGTGTCGCCGAAGCGTTGGAATTCGGGATGGTGGGACTCAATACAGGATCGGTATCGACCGAAGTGGCGCCTTTTGGAGGGGTCAAGCAATCGGGACTTGGGCGCGAGGGCGCGCAATGCGGTATCGATGAGTATCTGGAGGTCAAGACCTTCCACATCGGTGGGCTGAGCTGATTTCATGAGGCGCAACAGAGCACCATATTTGCGCTAGAAGGATGTCGCGCGGCTTAAATTAAGACCGGAAACTGTCGCTTGCCGCCCTGAATCCATCTGTCGAAAGCAAACCTCTTTTGCTCCTCACGCAATAATAGGGAAGAGCGGCGTCAAATTGCGGGGATTAACAACCATTTACGGCGATGACCACGGACGTTGGAGATTATAGCGCGACTCTGTTGTGTTGCAGCCCGCAAGGCATGCTGGTAGGCAGCTCAAAACAAGGCGGCTTTTCATATGTGAGGCGCAAGATCTGAAGCTTCCAGGGAGGGATTATGGCAGCGAACGTGATAATTGCAGGCGACTGCGGTCCGGCACATGGGCCGAAAGACGGTTTCCCGGTTAGCGGCTACATCGACCTTATTGCGCCAACCCTGCAGGCCGCCGACTTTCGGCTGGTGAATTGCATGCGAACCTACTCGACCAACGCCGCTGAAAGCTCCGATGCGCCGCAAGTGGCGCAGCCGGTCGAGATGGCGGAGCTCTACACGCAAGCAGGTTTCGATGGCATCACAATGGCGAACAATCACGCCTTTGACGCCGGTCCACAGGCGATGATCGACACGGTAGACCTCTTTAGAGCCCGTGGTATCCAGGTGACCGGTGCCGGCCGTAACTTTGCCGATGCAAGCCAGCCCGTTATCATGGAGAAGGAAGGTCTGCGCATCGCCTATCTCGGCTGCACATCTCTTGGCAAGTCTGATGGATCAGCAGGCAGCACTACGCCGGGTGTGCTCAACGTAAGCATCAACACCAGCTACGAGCATCGTGGGCCCCACGCTCCGGTCCGCATTCTCACCAATCCCGACCAGACCGAATTGGCGAAGCTACTCGTCGTCGTCCGCAACCTGCGCCCTTCCGTCGACCGTTTGATTGTTGCGTTTCATTCTGGGGTCATTCGCGTTCCTCGAGTCATCTCTGACTATCAAGTGACAGTGGCACATGCATTGATCGATGCAGGCGCTGACCTCATTGTCTGCCATGCACCTCACATCCCTAAGGGAATTGAGGTCTACAAAGGCAAGGTGATTTTCTACAGCATTGGTGTTTTTGCCATGACCAAGCCTTTCGCTGCGCCGTCGTGGTCTGAACCAGCATGGTCGCACGGCGCTATCCGCAATCACATGGATCTTGACCCCAACTACCCCTTCATGCCCTACGGAACGGACAGCCGTTTTGCGCTTCTCGCAAAAGCTGGCTTTGCTAAGGATACTGCCACGCGTGTCTCTTTCCTGCCGGTGTTCTTCGACCAGACCTATAAGCCACAGGCGCTGGAAGCAGGAGACCCGCGCTTCACAGAGGTCGTTGAGTATATCGAATGGGCATCGGTCGACATGCCCCACACGTTTACGGTTGCAGGAAACGAAGTCGTCGTCACTGCCTAATTCGAACCGGCACGGCAGAACCTAGCCGTGGACGGTACCGACGGACTTTCGTATTCTAAAATGACAACGCGCTTGGGAGGTTAACAATGGATCTTGGGTTATCCGGTAAAGTTGCTCTAATCACGGCATCCAGCGGCGGCATTGGAATGAACGTTGCCAAACGTCTAGCCAGCGAAGGTGCCGACGTTGTCCTCCTGGCGCGTTCAGCAGAGAAACTGGAGACGCTGGCTGCGACATTCCGCGATGAATATGGTGTGCGCGCCTTGCCCGTCGTGGGCAGCATGTTGGAGACAAGCGATCACGATCGGCTTTTTGCGGCGATCAAAGACGAGTTCGGCAGGCTTGACATCGCCATTCTCAACACCGGCCGGCCGCCGTCGCCATTGCGGTCGGCGCTCGACGAAACGGATCGATCCCGATGGCACCAGTCCTACGATACGCTTCTGTCTTGCGTGATCGAGATTACCCAGCGTGCCCATCCGCTGATGTCAGCCAACAGTTGGGGCAGGATGATTGCCATTACCTCTGCCTCGGTCCATCTGGCGATGCCACATCATGCTCTTTCAACTGTATTTAGAGCTGGCGTCGAAGCCTACATGAAGCATCTGTCCAGCGAAATCGGCAAAGACGGCATCACGGTCAATTGTGTTGCGCCTGCGTTGATTGACTCTTCCCATCGCGAAGCGGCGGTGTCCTATTCGCCCGAGCAGACTGCGAGACGACGAGAGATGAGTGCTATGAAGCGGCTTGGCACGCACGAAGAACTCGCCAGTGTGGTGACCTTTCTCGCCTCCGTGCCGGCAGGGTTTGTGACGGGCGAATCCATTCGCGTGGACGGTGGAATGGTTACCGCCGCGCTGCACCGTTGACGATCGGCCGGGTCGGCGCGCCGACTACGGTCAGAGGCCGACAGTGCAGCAGGCGTTTATGGTCGACGAAATAAGTCCACCAAAAAATCGATGAAGACGCGCGTCTTGCGAGTCATGCCTCTGGCATTGGGGTAGACCGCGTAGACACCGGTGTCGACGTCGGTCGGACTAACCTCATATTCCGGGAGAATCTGTTTTAAGGTGCCATCTGCCAAGGCCGACCGCACTGTAAACTCCTGGAGCACGGCCAAGCCCATACCCGACAATACGGCGGCAACAAGAACGGGACTGGTGTTTGTTCGCAGATTCCCATGCACGGTCACATCAATCTGCTCGTCGCCCTTGGTGAAGCGCCAAAGATCTTGATAGATCGAACCCTGATATATGATGCAGTTGTGCTGGGTAATTTCTTGGGGAGTTGAAGGGACACCCCGCTTTGCAAGGTAGGCTGGACTTGCGCAAATCACACGCTTGCTGGGCGTCAACCGCCTGGCAACGATGCGCGAATCTTCCAGGTGCCCGAGCCATACGCCCACATCAATTTTGTGGGCGACCAGATCGAGCCGTTCGTCGCTCAACATCACATCGAGAACCAAGTCTGGATGACGCTCGAGGAAGGCCGGCAATGCAGGAAGGATCACCCTGCTTGCGGAGATCCGCAGACACACACGCAGCAACCCCTTCACTGTTGTCTGGAACGAGGACGCTTCCTGCTTTGCTGACCGCAATTCCGTGACAACTGTGCGAGCGCGTTCGTAAAAATTGGCGCCGGGTTCCGTCAACGAATTGCTGCGGGTCGTCCTGTTGAGCAGTCTGACACCGAGTTCATCCTCCAGCGCCTTGACCTGGCGAGCGACAGAACTGACGGTCGTGTCCTTGCGCCTTGCCGCGGCAGAAAAGCTGCCGCATTCAACTACGTCGATAAAGGTTTTGATATTGCCGAGTTCGTCCACAATTTGCCCTCCCCATTCCTTGCGCTGCACGCTAAAATGCAAGGTCGGTCCCATGCGTTTCTACGGCATTTGAACACTGAATCCTTTGTGAAGACAATGTCTTTTGCGCGTAGCGCCACAATAAGCCTTCGCAATTGATTGACGAGAACACGACGAGGACTAAAATCGACACCCAAGAAAGAACGAATTATTGGGAGGTCCCGTGCTTGAACCGCTCGAGGTGCTAGAACTTTACCCGCGGCATGACGACACCCTGAAGGGTCTCTTTGACAGCCGCGCTTCCATTGACCCGCATCGACCGCTTCTTGGCTTCGGAGAGCGAAACTATAGCTGGCAAACGTTCGCGGAAAGGGTCGACCGAGTCGCGGCCATGCTTCACCGGCGAAGCGTCGGTAAGGGGGACCGCGTGGCCATCGTTGCGACCAATAGCGACGCTCACGTCATCCTGCTGTTTGCACTGGCACGCCTTGGCGCGGCCATGGTCCCGCTCAATCCCAATTTCGGGGTATCGGAATTAACCTATATCCTCAACCATGCAGAAGTGCGCGGCGTGCTGGTGACGGAGGCGACGTTGCCGACTGTGCAAACCGCGCTTGACCAGGGTGATTTCCGGCCATGGCTATTACCTCTTGACGTTTCAGTCGACGGCGAATCGGATTTCTTCGGGACGGCTGTGCCCGACGTCCAGGCCCCTGTCCAAGGCGAACCCGGCGACACCTGCCTGATAATCTATACGTCCGGAACCACGGGACTGCCGAAGGGCGTCATGCACAGTCAGGGGAATTACGTTACCTGTGCGGAAATCGCTTCCGGGCGAACTGCGGTGCAACCCGACGACAAGGTCCTGATCATCCTGCCGTTCTTCCATGTAAACGCGCTATTCTACTCGCTCGGTTCGATTTTCGCGGCTGGTGCAAGCGGCGTAATATTGCCGAGGTTTTCCGCCAGCACATTTTGGGAGAGCGTGGTGCAGACGCAGGCAACCCATGTCAACATCATCGAAGCTGTTGGCAACATCTTGCAGAAACGACCGCGCGAGGAGTTCCGTCCACTGCATCGGCTACGCGTCGTCTATGGCGTACGGGCGGCATTTGTCAGAACCTTTCATGAGGAGTTTAAAATCCCAACGCTGGTCACGGGCTTCGGGATGACCGAGTGCCCCGGCGTGCTTTGCAACCCGCTTCAGGGTCCTGAAAAGCCAGGTAGTGTCGGGATCCTGGGCAGTCATCCAGATACATCGCGGCCGTCAACCCGTGCGCGTGTCGTGGACGATGAGGGAAATGACGTGGCCAATGGCCAGGTCGGTGAATTGTGGCTGGATTCTCCGACCCTGATGCAGGGTTACTTTCGGGATGAGGAACATACAAAAGCCGCTTACCAAGATGGCTGGTTTACGACTGGCGACCTGGTTCGCCGCGATGATGACGGCTACTTTTATTTCGTCTCGCGCAAGAAGGATATCATCCGCCGGCGGGGCGAGAATATTTCAGGTGCGGAGCTCGACCGCGTCATCGGCGAGCATCCTGGTGTCTATGAGGCTGCTGCCATCGCCGTGCCAGCGGAATTGGGCGAAGACGAGATCCTTGCCGCAGTCGTTCTGAAAAAAGATGTCGAGCTGCAGGCAAACGACATCGCCACGTGGTGCCGTGAGCATCTCGCGCCGATGAAAGTCCCGCGTTATGTCCTGTTCCTGGATGAACTCCCGCACACGGCGACGCACAAAGTCGCAAAGGCGCAACTGCGTGCAGATCCTAGTTTGCGCGAGCGGGCAATGGATCTGGAACAGCCCACCTAATCTGCCGAGCAAGACGGTGAACATTCGTTCCCTCGACCCGTGAGGATCTCCTTAGCGGAAGTAGAGCGCGCAAACCGAAAGTTTTTTGCAGACACAATGCTCCTCTGCCGTGACCGCTGCGAGGGCGTGCCGCCGCCGCTGGTGCGCACGCCAACCTACTCCGCCGAGTTGGGCTAAGATGCTCCAATCGGCCGGAAGACCGGATAGGCGCCGTTCACCGTGTCGTCAGCAGCAAAGTGAATTTGCACACGTTGCCCGATCGAGATCGATGCCACATCCCCGGTCACGATTGTGGTCAGCATACGAGGCCCTTCGTCGAGCTCAACATAAGCAATGACATAAGGCGCGTCGGTCCTTCGAAAAAACGTTGACGCATAGACATGGCCGAGGCCGCGGCTCTCTTGCCATCCAATCTCACTTGATAGGCAAAATGGGCACACCGCTCGCGGGTACCAATGGACTTGCCCACAGTCGATGCACTTTGGCAAAATGAAGCGCCCTGCCCGCGCGGCTTGCCAGAAAACAGCACCTTCAGAGCCAAAATCCCCCATCCGGACTTCTCGTTGTTCCATCCTCACGTCCGTTCCAGAATAAGCGTTGCGCTGGCGTGTCGCGTTGCCATGTGGCCGCCCGTGGCTTGGACACATGCGAGTTCGCAGTTCTTGACCTGGACCKCCGGCACCGCTTCTTGGCGCAATTGCCGGACCGCCTCGATGACTTTCGTAATTCCACCACGATTGGCCGGGTGATTGTTGCAGAGCCCGCCACCGTCAGTGTTCACTGCGAGCCGGCCGACATTGGCAATGAGGTTGCCGTCTGCCACGAAGGCTCCGCCCTTGCCTTTAGGACAAAATCCAAGGTCTTCCAACTGGATGATAACTGTGATGGTAAAGCTGTCGTAGATTGACGCGTACCTGATGTCGGCTGCGTCGATCCCAGCCTGCGAAAAGGCTTCCCTGCCCGATTGCGCAGCTGCCGAGTAAGTCAAGTCTATCGCCCCGGCCTCCTGATGTTTCAAGGCCAGACCCGCGCCCCTCAGGCGAATTGCCGGGCGGCGTAACGATACCGCGATTTCGTTTCTCGCCACCACGATAGCGCCGCCGCCATCGGTGATCAGGCAGCAGTCCAGTCGGTGCAAAGGGTCGGAGATCAAAGGCGATTGCAACACGTCATCGACGGTCACCAGCTTGCGCAACACTGCGTTGGGATTGTGTTGCGCGTGATGGGATGCGGCTACCCGGACCCAGGCAAGCTGTTCACTTGTCGTCCCGAATTCGTAAAAATGCCGCGCGGCTACGAGCGCGTAGTTGGCGACGTTCGGAACTGCGTAGGGCAGTTCCCAGATCACGTCGGGCGCCAAACTGTCCTTGACGATCTTTTTGGTCCCGGTCGTCACCCCTAAAGACTTCGGCCGCCCAGCCTGAGTTATCAGAGCCACGTTGCATTTGCCCATCTGGATCGCGGCACAGGCCTGCGCTACCTGAGCGACGGCAGAACTTCCCCCGACATCCAGCGTATCGCAATGCCTGAGCCTTAGATTCAGGTAGTTGGCCATGGACAGGGCGCCGCCGGGAGCATCTCCCGAGCAGAAATATCCGTCAACGTCATCTTTGGTTAGACCCGCGTCGGCGAGCGCACCTCGTGCGGCTTCTGCGTGGAGTTGAGCCACCGTTTTGTCGGGTGCGAGTCGTGTCGGGTGCTCGAAGGCACCGACGATCTGCGGTACGCCATTCATATATCGGCCTTCGCGTGACGTGCGCTATCCATCCCGGCGTCGACGGGCAGACGATAGAAGCGAGCGGCGGAGCGCCAGAACAAATCATCCTTCTCGGTCTGGTTGAAATTTTCTGCAATCCGCTTCATGGCGTTCCAACCATTGGAATAGCTGTAGCTTCCCTTGTCCATGGGAAAGTTGCTCTCAAACATGCAGCGATCGGTACCGAAAGCGTCCAAGACCGTTTCCATATAGGGCCGCCACGTCGCGGCCAGCTGCGCCGATGACGGTGCTACCGGTTGTTGTTCAAATCCGAACCCCGACAAGCCCAACCCTAGTCCACCAAGTTTAACCATGACATTCGGGCATTTGGCTAGATCTGAGATACCGGCAGACCACACGGAAAAGACTTCGTCCCGCTTTCCAGCATAGGCGCCAATCCCCGCGATACCACCGCAATGATCAAGAACGATTTGCGTTTCCGGAAATGCGCGAGCCAACCGGGCAAGGTGTGGGATCTGGTGAAACAGCAGCCACGCATCGAAACTCAGGCCCAATGGCGAAAGATGGGCAAACCCCGTTCGAAAAGCAGCGCTTTCGAGCATGTTTTCGGTTGGTTGATACGCGGGATTGACCATCGCCGGATCAGGATCCCATACGGCAATGTGACGTATGCCCCGAAATCGCCCTGGACCTTCGCCGAAGGCGCCGGCCGCGGCCAGATGAGCCTCCAGCACGGGCCGCACCGCATCGCCGCGCAGGAGGTCAGCAAAGCCGACAATACCAGCACATACGCGCACATCGCCGTAGCTTCCGCTTTCACTCATGGCTGCCACGCCGTTGGCAAACTCGGTCTCGCCGATCGGCCGCATGATGTCGGGACCGTCGGTGCGCAGCATGGCTCTTCCCTGCACATAGACAGTCGCCTGGACATTGTGCCCCTCGCCAATGTCCACCAACAGGTCGTCCAGAAGGTAACGCCAGCCCGGTCTGTCGAACAGATGATGGTGAGCATCGATGATCCTTTGGCCGGGCTGTAGCGCCTCTTCCTGACATGTGGCAAGCCAGAACGGCCGGATGGGGATGTGGCTGCGCTTCCCATTGTTGCTCATAGTTCTACCGCGACACCCATGACTTGCGGATCACGAAGCTCGGCGGCCCTGTTTTCCGGCAACCCAAGCTCGAACGCGTTGGCCGTCATCGCCACCAGGCAATAGTAGCCGATGATGGCAACCAGCTCGACCACGCCACGCTCTCCGAACTCCGCATTCGCACGCGCGTAAAGCGCATCGGACACGCGTCGTTGTTCCAGAAGCGCCTTGCTAACGTCATAGACGATCTGGTCCCTGGGCTTGGTGAAGACGGGAGCCATGCCAGCGGCGATCGTTTCGATAACCCATTCATCGATGCCGTATTGCAACGCGTACCGCCTGTGCGACGTCCATACCTGGTGCGCCGTCCAGTGTCGCGCAGTGAAGAGGATAACCAATTCAACCAGGTCAGGCTCAAGGCTTGTCTGGAACCGAAGAACCTCGCCCAGCTGCTGTCCGCGGCGGGCCAGTTCTGGATTCTGCAGCCAGGCGATCATCGGCGACGGGATCTTGCCTCGTGGGCCTGAAATGACCTCAGCGCATGCCGCGCGCTGTTCGTCCGTCATGGTTTGCACGTCAAGAGTGATCCTGGGCATGATCGTCACCGCGCTGCTGTCAGGCCGCCGTCAACAACAAGTTGCGTGGCAGTGATGTAACCGGCTTCGTCGCTGGAAAGATATACGACTGCGTTTGCAATGTCCCACGCGTCTCCCATTCGGCCGATCGGAATGCTGGCGTGGCGTTTCGCGATGAAGGCCTCTGGATCTTTCACATTGAGCTGTTTGATCAATCGGTTCTCGACCAAGGGCGTGTGCATGGTGCCGGGAATGACGACGTTGACGCGGATACCTTTCTTAACATAGGCGATTGCCGTGGAGCGGGTAAACGCCACCACGCCGGCTTTCGATGCAGCATAGGCGACGTGGACGCGGCCACCAACGGCCGCACTCAGGCAGGCAACGCTTGCCATGTTGATGATCGCGCCACCCTTGCCCTCGGCTGCGAACTGTTGCTCCATCACTGGCAGCACATGCTTGCATCCCATAAAGGCAGTCTTGAGGTTAAGCTCCATCTGGTTGTCCCAGGCCTCCTCGCTCATGCTGACAGGATCGCCTGGTGCGCTGCCCCCGACGTTATTGACAAGGATATCGATCCGGCCAAACTTATCCCGGCAACTGTCGACGGCGGCCTTTACCTGGCCGCTATCTGTCATGTTGCAGACTTTCGTGGCCCAATGTTCGTGCCCCTCCTGCGCCATGACGGCGGAAGTCGCCTCCAAAGCCTCTCCGCTCAGATCCACGCCGAACACCTTGGCGCCCTGACGTGCCATCAAGACTGCGATAGCCTTGCCGTTTCCCCATCCCTCGCCGGCAGACCCTGCTCCGGTGATGAAGGCGACTTTTCCCGTAAGATCAAGCATATGTCCTCCCTATGCGGGCGTGTCATGCACGCACCGCTCCATTGTCTTTGCCGCGCCGGAGCAAGCAAATGTCGACCGGCGCAGTCCAGGTGTCAGGCGATCAGCCCCTCTTCCAGGGCCTTAATCTGAAGCGCCAAGGGTTTGGAGTAGATCCGGCATTGCGCGAGACCTCCTCCCATGAACCAAAGGCCTTTCTGCGCAGTCGGTCGGTACATGTTGTTCATCTCGCCGTCCGGCGCGATGCCCCATACCGGTCCGATCTTGTCGGCAATCTCGCTTCCCAGAAGATGGCGCACCAACTCTTGTGGAGACAGATATCCGCTGGCTGTGACGATCAGGTCGGCTTTCTCGATCCGGCCGTTCTTCATCTTCGCGCCGTCTTCGCCAAAGCTGTCGATTTCGTCGAAATGCAACAGGCGGATTTTGCCATCGACGATGAGTTCGGAGCAGCCGACGTTGAGGTAGTATCCTCCGCCACGACGACGCAGCTTCATCTGGTGTCCCGTGTCGTCCTCGCCCATGTCGAGTTTGAAGCCTTTAGCCTTTAGACCTGCAATCAGGTCATTATCCATCTCCACCATCTTCTTCACGTTAAGCTGGTAGCTTCGGATCAAAATGGGGTTGGTGTTTGCTGACGCGATCAGGTCGCTGTCCTCGATCGGAAATCCTTCTGCGTAGAGAACATGGTTGATTTGCGACGCCTCGATACTGACAACGGTCGTTGAACTTCGCTGAACGATGGCGACGTCGGCTCCGTGGCTATGGAGATCCTGGGCAACGTCATGTCCACTGCTGCCGGTTCCAAGCACCAAAGCACGCTTGCCTTTCCATGCAGAGCCATCACGATAGTGGTGGGTATGCATGATCTCGCCCTTGAACGTCTCAAACCCCGGGAGATTAAGGTATTTTGGAATGCCGTTTACGCCATTGGCAAAAATGAGATGGCGGGGCCGCAGCTGCCGCTCACTGCCGTCCTGACGTCGAACGGTCGCAAGCCATTGGCCGGCCGCCTCATCGTAGCTTGCCCCCCTAAGCTCGGTTGCGGTCCAGACGTTCAGTTCCATCGCCCAGGCATACATCTCGAACCAACCGGCCAGCATGTCCTTTGTCAGAAGCTTCGGCCAATTCGGCGGGAAGGGAATATAGGGCATGTGATTGCGCTGCACCTCGTTGTGGAGGGTGAGCGAATGATAGCGGGAACGCCAGTTGTCGCCCACATGCGCATGTCTCTCGACGACGAGAGTATCGACGCCGAGCATTTTGAGCCTTGCAGCGATCCCAAGGCCCGCCTGACCTGCGCCGACAACGATAACGGCGGGTTCCCGGTCGCTGTAGGCCTGCTCACGTTTACGGATGTCGAGCCAGTTTTCGCCGCCAAAACCCTTGGAATAATTGCTTCCCGAGGGGCGATGCGCATAGAGCGGCTCCTCATGCCCCTTCAACTCGTCAACAGAGGTCAGCAACACCCAGGCCTTGTCCGGCTCGGCAACCGGCAGACGCAACAGCCCTTCCCCACGGCTGACCGGGGTTTCGAAGTCGAAGATTGCCTCGATCACCTCAACACCCGCTCGGCTGACGCGCCTTGGCGGCGTTCGGCTCGTCGACACGGAAAACCGCGCGGCCTTAACCTCCGTCTGAGTCTCGATCAACCGAGTTACAATCGCTGTTTTTCCCTCGAATTGGGAAACAGTCCAGGTGAACGCGACCAGATCCCGCCAATGGCAATCCTCACAGAACAGGTTTCCCAGCGATGTCCTGTCCGCGTTGGTGAGCGCATGTTCAAAACTGTCGAGCCACTGCTGGGCTCGTTCCTTTGCGGTGGCAGCCGATACATCGATCAACTCTTGTGCAAATTGCACTGTGGTCACTGGAAACCTCCCGGAAATGGAGGCGAGCCGTTCGCGGATAAATCCCTTGCGCAGTCTCGCCATGTCCTGTGGATGACCGGCAAACCGTGTCATCCTGATATGTTCCGCGGCACCCTAAGGCGATATCGATCGACCGCCTATAATCGCCTGCGCCAAAGATTATGGCGCAGGGCGCAATAATAGCGACCCGCAATTGCCCCTGTGGACATCAAGGGGGTGAGTGGATTGGAGGAGTCAGTGGTGGGGTCAGGCGACGGCGGCTCGGATCATTGCAAGCCTCGTCGCCAATGAGCGCGAAATGTGGTCTCTCGCCACATCCGCAGCCGCGTGGGCGTCACGTGATGAGATCGCCTTGATGAGTGCTGAGTGCTCTCGGGCAGCGCTCTCTAATCTGTTTTCATGCGAAAAGGTCGTCTTGGGCAAAAGAGCAATGGTCTCCTGCAGATCCTCTACCGCTGCCCGAAGATAGCGATTGCGAGCGGCGTCATAAAGCCGGGCATGAAAGGATCGATTTAGTTTTGCGGCTTCGCGGGGCGATGTTGCCGCGGCAAATTCTGCATTGAGGTCTTGAAGATTTGCTATCTCCGCATTGGTGGCATGTTGCGCGGCAAATTGCGCAACCAAAGCTTCCAGTTCCCCTCGCATCGCGTAGAGCTCGAACACCTGCTCTGTGTCGAGCGTTGCAATTGCCAGACCCCTGCCGGGTGCTGCCTGCAGGAGTCCCTTCTGTTGCAGTCGACCCAGCGCCTCGCGCACAGGCGTGCGGCTGATACCCAGCCGCTCGGCGACCTCTTCTTCGCGCAGCCGCCCCCCAGGCGGATACACGCCATCGCGAATAAACTCGAGAATGGAGCGATAGGCGTTGTGCCCCAACATCTGCCGCTCACCGGTTTTTGCCATGTCACTCGTCTCCGGCCGTCGCTCGTTCCGGTACTGGATTCTTTCGATAGGACCGCGCTCGTTTCCAATGCGGGAGACGGTCGACGGTTGCCAAGCAAAAGCAGATTTTGTGATATTGCGCAACTTTGCGCGCTATTGTATACAAACGAATACAAATCTAGAATAACACCGACTTTAGGGGCTGGGATGTCGAGACAGCAGCAGACAGCGCTGGCGCAGACGCGCTGGGACGTGATCGTGGTCGGTGGGGGCAACGCCGCGCTTTGCGCCGCTATCGAAGCCCGGCACGAAGGCGCGCGCGTGCTCCTGCTTGAAGGCGCGCCAAAGCCCTATCGTGGCGGCAATTCGCGCCACACCCGAAATTTTCGCTGCATGCATCAGGGGCCGATGTCGGTTTTGACCGGCGCTTATCGGGAGGACGAGTATTTCGACGACTTGATGCTTGTAACCAAGGGACGAACTGACGAGCATCTCGCCCGTATTGCCATCCGCAACTCCGAAGCCTGTCTGCCCTGGATGGAAAACCACGGTGTGGTGTTTCAGCCATCCCTGTCAGGCACCCTGTCGCTCTCCCGCACGAATGCCTTTTTTCTGGGCGGCGGTAAGGCACTGGTCAATGCTTATTACAACACGGCGTCCGACATGGGCGTTACCATCGTCTACGAAGCCAAGGTCCGTCACATTGTGCTGAAAGACGACCTGTGCGAGGCCATTCGTGTCGTTATCGGCGGGGAAGAGATTGAGCTTTCGGCAAAAGCCGTCGTGCTCGCCTCCGGCGGCTTTCAGGCCGACCTGGACTGGCTGGCGCGCGCTTGGGGTCCTGCCGCCCGCAACTTCCTCATCCGCGGAACGCCCTATAACCGAGGCGAAATTCTGCGCGATATGCTTGATTCCGGTGCAGAAAGCGTTGGCGATCCGACCCAGTGCCACGCGGTCGCGATTGACGGTCGGGCACCTCAGTATGACGGTGGTATCGTTACCCGTCTCGATTGCGTCCCTTTCTCCGTAGTTGTCAATAAGCATGGCCAGCGCTTTTACAACGAGGGAGAAGACGTTTGGCCGAAACGCTACGCTATATGGGGGCGCTTGGTCGCAGCTCAACCAGATCAGGTGGCATACTCCCTGATCGACGCCAAGAGCGTGGATCTTTTCATGCCGTCTGTCTTCCCGGCGATTTCGGCAAATTCGATACCTGACCTCGCCGAAAAACTCGGTCTTCCGGTCGATGCGGTGGAAAAGACCGTAGCCGCTTTCAACTCCGCATGCCGGCCCGGCAAATTTCATCCGACGGAACTGGATGGTATTTCAACCGAAGGTCTTGAGCCGCCCAAGACTAACTGGGCGCGGCCGCTCGATACGCCGCCCTACTATGGATACTCGCTGCGTCCCGGTGTCACGTTCACCTACTTGGGACTTAAGGTTGACGACAGTGCCCGGGTCAGTGGTGCGCACGGACGCTACCAGAACGTCTGGGCGGCCGGAGAAATCATGGCCGGTTCAATCCTGGGGCAAGGATATCTGGCGGGCTTCGGTATGACCGTTGGAACTGTCTTCGGACGCAAAGCCGGCAAGGAGGCCGCCGCTCATGCAAATTGATCTTTTTGCCCTTGCCGCCGCATCACCGTCGGAGGCGACGGCTACGGAAGAGGCTCGCCGCCAGCTCGAGATCTGCAATGCGTGCCGTTATTGCGAAGGCTATTGTTCCGTCTTCCCGGCCATGACATTGAGCCGGGCGTTCTCCGATGGAGACGTGACGCAGCTCGCCAATCTTTGTCACAATTGCCGCGGCTGTTTTCACGCATGCCAATATGTCGAACCGCACGAGTTCAAGCTCAACCTCCCCCGCGCCCTGGCCGAAGTTCGCGTCGAGAGCTGGGAAACGTTTATCTGGCCCCATGGATTGGCCCGATTATTTCAGAAGAGCGGCGTCTCACTGGCAGCTGCAATGATTGCGGGGATAGCCCTTATCCTCGCTGCGGCCTACGCGCTGCGCCCGGAGAACGGTCAGGGTTTTTACGCGGTTTTGTCCCATACTATTATGGCATCACTGTTTTCCCTCGCCTCGGTTTTACCGTTGATTGTCATTGCCGGCGGGCTCTGGCGTTATTGGCGCCATGTCGGCGGTGATCGTGTGACGCTTGCCCACCTTCGCTCCGCCTTTATCGATGCGGGTAAACTCAAGAACCTCTCCGGCGGGGCGGCCAAAGGGTGCAATTATGAAAAGGAAGATCGTTTCACCATGTCTCGCCGCTGGGCGCATCAGGCTGTCATGTGGGGATTCATGCTCTGTTTTGCCTCAACGGTGTCCGCCACGATCCTGCACTACGCGATTGACCTGAAAGCGCCCTATCGACTGCTTTCGCTCCCGAAGCTCCTGGGCGTGCCCGGCGGGATCTTGATGACCTTGGGCGGTATCGAGCTGATAAGATTGAAGATCCGGGCCGAAAAGGCACTAGGAGCTCCGGCGGTTTGGGGTGGCGAAATGGCCTTCGTGCTATTGCTGACAACCATCGCCGCCTCGGGTCTCGCACTCTATGGCGCCACTGGAAGCGCTGCAGTTCGACCCCTGCTGATCTTCCATCTGGGTGCCATCCTGGCCTTCTACCTGACGTTTCCATACACGAAAATGGTCCATGCCTTCTTTCGGCTAGCAGCCCTCGTGCGTGATGCACAAACCCGTCGCGACTGAAGGCAATCCCCTCATTGAAGGCTTGCCCGGCGAGTGGATCGCCGGGATTATCGACCTGCCGAAGTCGTCAAAGTCTGCAATGCGCGGGGACACAAGGGGCGGGCCAGAAAAGTAGAACCGCCTCACCCGGCACGGGCAAGGCCAACAGCAGCAACGACTGATGAAACGCTCCGATCAAGACATGACAGGTGAACCGCCTGGGCATGACGATGTTGCGTCGTTAGAGCAACCTGTCGCGAAACCGCGCGAGCGCAATACCAGGCATAATGAAGGGCAGACCAATCTGGGCGGCCAGCTGTGCGGCATGTTCAAGCGCTTGGTGCTCTATTTGGTAGCGGCCAATATCGAGCGCATCTGCTTCTACGGACGATAGCAGCTCTCCTGCGATGTGAGACCAAGCAGAGCCAGACTCAATCACGCGCGCTATATCCGCCACTGCGAGCCCGAATTTTCGCCCGACCTCAACCGCTTCCAGGACGGCGACCACATTGCACGCTGCGACGGCTCGTGCGAGAAGCTCATCCAGATTGCCTGTGGAGACAGGCGTTTCATGTGCTTGCCTGTTGTCATGAAGCTCGTCTGCAAGTCTGACCGATGAGAGTTTTTCGGTGAAAGCAATGACGTCATCGAGGCGCGCATCTTCGCCGAAAAGACCGATGACGCTTTGCATCAAACCGCGAGCGGTCGCGGTGAGTGGCAGAGTTGAGGCGGTTTGCGTCCCAAGATCCAAGGCACCATTGAGATCTTTGACCATAAGCGTCATGGCGAAATTCGTCGTCGAGCGGCCTTCGACCAGACCGAGGAGCATGTTGCGTGAGGTGAAATTCGCGCCGACGCTGCGGTTCAATGCCGTGACAATATCGGCCAACGGAAAGCCGGATTTGCGCCAGAGCGCCACGAGCTCAAGCGTGGCAAGCCTGTAGCAGGCCCCGATTCCATTTGTCAGCAGCTTCAAGGCCTGACCGTCGCCGACACGCTGTCCGCACCGCAAAGTTTTTGTGCTTAACCTTTCGAGAATTGGCTTGCCCCGTTCCCAGGCACCATCGGAACCGGACGCTATGATCGTTACCGTGCGATTTTGCGCCGCTGGGATACCGCCACTGACCGGCGCATCCATGAAGAGGACCTTACGTTCGGCAAGCCTGCGGGCAAAATCGATCGTCAGCTCAGGCACGCCGCTTGTCTGGTCGATCACCAGTCCGCCTGCACGGAGGTACCCCGCGATTCCATCTGCGCCAAAGAGAAGATCACCGACATCCGCAGATTTCGGAAGGCACAGCATGACGACGTCACAGCTCTGCGCCAGCGCTTGCGGCGTATCGGCGATGACTGCGCCAAGTTTTTCGAATGCGGCCAACGTGGCGGGATTTCGGTCATAGACCACAAGTCCCCCGTTCGCGATCAGATGACGCGACAGCGAACCTCCCATTGCCCCCAATCCGATATATCCAACCTTCACCGCAGTCTCCTCGCGTTGTTCAGATGCGGTCTGACCTGCCGCCATCCACATTCAGTGTCTGGCCGGTCACATAGCTTGAATCATCCGAGGCGAAGAACAGGATGACCGATGCCAGCTCGTCCAGGGTTCCGACGCGCCGCAGAAGCAGATGTTTCCTGCGATATTCAAGATGGTCCTCGACTTGTTGAGGCGTCCTGGTGGACGAGGAAAACTCTGTCAGGAAACTACCCGGTGCCACGCAGTTGACGGTGATGCCATCCGGACTGAGCTCGCGGGCCAGCGTTGTCGTCAACATGATCACTCCAGCCTTGGCAGAGGCGTAGGCCGCGCTCCCGCCGGGTGAGCCGGCCGTATTGTGGGGAGCAGCCCCCGTTCCGAGGGCGGAAGAAATGTTGACGATACGACCGGATTTGCGCGCGCGCATGTAAGGCGCAACGGCCTGCGAACAGAAGAAGACACCCTTGAGGTCGACCGCGAGGACGGGATCCCAATCGTCGCTGGTTGCCTCGGCAAACGCACGGTAGCGGGAAATACCGGCATTGTTGACCAGGATGTCGATCCTGCCAAACTCTGCATCAACAGACTTCATAAGACGATGAGCATCGTCTCGATTGGAGACGTCACAAACGTGGCCGGTCGCCGTTACACCCTTTTCTCGAAATTGTGCAACGGCAGCGTCTATGGCGGTGACATTGATGTCTGCGATGACAATGATCGCGCCCTCGGCCGCAAACGCATCGGCTGTCGCCTTGCCGATACCGGATGCGCCTCCGGTAATGATTGCTACCTTGTCCTTCAACCGCATGGCGGAACCTCTCTTTGTATCAGATCTGGATTTCGAACAGTCTGTGACGATTGCTCGGGAATTGATTGTTCTGGTGGGGTTGAGCGCATGCCCTTGTTAGAAACCGCTCGTCGGCACATCGACCTTGGCTGTGAACAAGGCGCCCCTGCGGTCGCCGGCCGCGATGCATTCGCTCGGCCCAAGATAGGTGGACAAAAAAAGCTGACGCCCGTCAAAGCCACCCAGTGTGCACGACACGCCACGCCCTTCGAATTGGAAGTGGTCGGTGACTTCCCCACCTACCAGCACCCGAACAAATTCTCCGGTGTTGAAGCAAGCGACCCAGACCGCGCCTTCGGCGTCCGCACAAATTCCGTCCGGTTGTCTCTCGCCCATGTCGGCAAAGACGCGGCTCCCGCTCAGTGTACCGTCCGCGGCAAGATCAAACGCGGTCAACCGTCCGACCCATGTTTCGGCGACCACCAGCGTACGTCCCGCGTCGATGACAACCGCGCCGTTGGGAAACTCTACTCCCTTGGCGACTTCGGTGATCGAACCGTCGAGGTCGACCCTATGCAGTGACGTCGATCTCGGCGTTTCGCCTGCGTCGTAATCGTAGCCGAAGTTACCGACGTAGATCCGACCAAGTTCATCGACAGCAAAATCGTTTACGTCGCCCGCGGCGTGAGCGCTAAGATCTGCGTATTCTTCCGTTTTACCACCGTGAAACCTCAGCAGCCTCTTATCTTTTGACGAGACGATGATCAGAGATCCGTCCGGTAGGAATCCAAGTCCGGAGGGACGGTGGGGAACCTGGCAGACGACCTCCCCTTCTCCTTCCGGTGAGATCGAATAGACGCGGTGATCGAATACATCCGACACCCAAAGACGGCCATCCCTCCATTTGGGGCTCTCCAGAAATATGAAATCGTCTGCGAAACGTTGCGCGTGCAGATGCCGCATCAAGCCCCTCCTCGGTTCTCTCGTAGATGAGTTGTTGCACCGTGCACCCGAATGATCCTCCATCATCCGAAACACAGCCTTTCATCAAATCACGACGCTACCAACCCGCATCAACCTGGATATTTTGGCCACTGATCAAGTCGGCTTGCGCCGACGACAAGAAAACTGCGAGATTGGCAATATCCATTGGCTCTATGCGGCGTTTGACGCTCTGACGCTCCAGAATCCATTGGTGATATTGCTCGCGGCGATCACCGTAGTGACGATACTCGGCGTCGGATACGACCGCACCTGGCGAAATTCCGTTGACGTTGATTCCAAATGGTCCCAGCTCACGTGCAAACCCCTTGATCAACCCGAACATCGCCCCTTTGGAAGCAATATAGGGCACGAAGCCATCCCAATGGCCAGTAAGCGTCATAGAGGTCAGATTGACGATCTTGCCGTATTTCTGCTGCTTCATGTGGCGGCTTGCAACGCGTGTCAGAACAAAGGCAGCTGACGAATTGATGCGCACCTCTTCTTCGTATTCGTCGATGGAAWAATCTTCAAAGGGTCTGTTGTGGACATGTGCAGCATTGTTGACCAGAACGTCAATTCCACCTACGTCTTCTGCAAGTTGGGAAACGGCGGCTTCAGTCCCCGGCAAATCACCAAGATCACATCCGAAATAACGCGCGTTTGGGGACAATTTTGAAACCGTCTCCTGCGCACCGGGAGATTCTGGACGATCCAAAGCGACAACATTGGCCCCCTCTTCGCTGTAGCGGGTCACCAGCGCCTGGCCGATCGTGCCGAGGGCTCCGGTGATGAGGACATTTTTGCCAGCCAATAGGGCCATTTCATTTTCTCCTATTTCATTGCACTATCGTGCTTCATTCAACCGATAATGAGCCTTGCACGGCGCCAGGCCGCGCAAGGCTTCAACGTCTTCCTGCCTTGGCTCAAAAGCGCGGGTTCACCATTCCGCCGGGCAGCCGGCCAGTGTGTCCTTTGTGATGATGGGAAGGTCGATAGTAACGAACTTGCCCTTCTTGTAGTCGGCATTGGTGGCTGCCGCATACATCTCCTTGAACATCAGCCGGCCAAGCATTTCAGGTTTGACGCAGACGGAGCCACTCAATTCGCCGGCCGCAATTGCTTCATTTCCGGTCTTCGATCCGCCGCTGGTTGCGATCAATTTTGTTTGGGAGCCACTTGCGCTAATGGCGCGGGCGCAGCCGATCGCCATGTCGTCGGCCTCGCTAAAGATCAAGTCGAGATCAGGCCGCGAGGTCAGGAAATTCTGGCAAATTGTCTGGCCGCTCTCCGGCGTCCAATCCGATGGCTGCGATGCGACGATTTCATATTTCTGGGCTGCGGCGTCGAGCCCCTTCTTGAAGCCCCGAATGCGTTGCTCGACAACGGCGTAACCGGGAGCGCCTTCGATGATCGCGATTGTCGCTGAACGATCTTTCGGCAGCAGGTCGAGTGCCAGCTTGGCAGCCTGCTCGCCCTCGACCACGTCGTCGGGGGCAACAAGCGCAGTGAGGCCCGGGTAGACGTCCCGCAGTTCGCGTTTGACGGGATCACCAACCTGGAGCGCAACGGCAACGATCGGAATCTTCTTGTCGCTGACACGGTCAACGAAGGATTGTGCCACGACCGAATCAAGTGGCAGAAAGCCAATCGCATCAACCTTCTGCGCAATCAGATCGTCGATCGAATTCCCCTGTTTTTCCACGCTCCCACGGGGGTCGAGCACCACTGTCTTGACGCCAGCTGCCTTAGCCTCGGCTTCAAAGCCTTTGGCTGTCGCCACGTTGTAGGGATATATCATGCTGCCTGGGACATAGCCGAACGTGAGGTCCTTCGCCCAGGGGTTTCCAGACATGACTGCAAGACTGCCGGCGCAGGCCAGTATAAGACGCGCAAATTTCTGCATTGGTTTCACTCCTCCTCTTTCCTCCCTGCCGATGTTGGCAGAGCGGTCTATTGGCCACGTTGTGGCACGCTGTCCCCGTGACATTTCGCTTGGCTGGCGTTCTCCCGACGCCATCTGCCTGCAATGTCACGCGGATAAACACTTAGCGGGAAGGCCGTTGGGCTTATATGAGTGAATCGGCAAAAGAATTTTGCACCTGGCGCAAAGATGGATTGCGCAGCGAGGTCTTAGAGGATGCTGTTTCGCCTATCTTGGGCATTGATATTGGCGCGCCATGGAACATGTGAAACGCAAGGACTGATCCGAATGGTCATCGTGGATGTAGACCACGACAATCGGGCGATCTAGAGCAAGGCCGGCTTCATAGATTATTCCGACATGTCCGTGCCTTTCGGCAGCCAATCGTTGACTCAGTAACGAGCAATTCTGACATTCAGCTTTGCAACCAACGCAACAATCTGGCGCGATTGGGTCTCCCTGGCGACTTAGGTCACTGTATTTTCGAGGTTTTCGGGCGCCGAACATCCTCGGTGGTGCAAATATGCTTTGGACCGAGCGCCGCGCTCACAGTTGACCGACTATTGGCGTTCATCATCATACGCCGTCCGTATTCAAGGGGCTGACGGTCGCTTCGGGAGGCGCGATGAATAAGGTGCCTTCCATGAGAGCCGCTTGACACGAGAGACGCTCAGCCAACCCATATGTCAGGAAAAAACCGATGGTCCCGTCTGAAGCAACAATCGATTGCGCCACAGCTCCAGGCGAACCGCAACGACTTAAAACGGATTGGAAACATATATTCAGTCTGCGGGAGATGGGCGTTTACTACGCGCTCCTTCTCCTTGTCTTGGTGCTTTCGATGACAACGACCTATCTTGGTCGTGCCAATTATCTAAGCCTGCTGAATGTCACCAATGTTCTTTATCAAGCGTCGTTGATCGGCATCATGGCGGTGGCGATGACTGTCATTCTGATCAGCGGTAATTTCGATCTTTCGGTTGCCTCCGTCGCCGCCCTGTCTGCGGCCGTCTTCGTCGGCAACGCGGATGCCATTGGCTTTTGGCCGGCATTTGCCGTCGCGATGACGGTGGCAATTGGGTCCGGCTTGCTAAATGGCGCGATCGTGCAATTCCTGGGAATAAACGCATTCATTGTGACGTTGGGGACGATGACCGCACTTCGTGGCGTCGTCCTGCTCTATACCAACGGTTATGCCCTGTCGGTCGAAAACACCGAAGTTATCGCAGCTATGCAGGCATTCGAAAGCGGTCGCATCAATGTTGGTTTCATCATGTTGGCGCTCGGCATTCTTTTCCTGGGATGCGGCGTGGCAATGCTCTTTCAGGCACAAAAACGTTCCATTGCGGTGCGCCCGGCTATGGCCGCACTGGCCGTGATTGGTGTGTGTCTTCTTGCCCTGAGCTGGACGACCAACCTACAACTCATGCTGCCCAAGCCCGTCCTATACCTGTTCGCCTTTACGGCGATTGTCTGGTTCACTCTTACGTTCACAATGGTCGGACGGCGGCTTTACGCAGTTGGCGGGAACGCAGAGGCTGCGCGGCTTTCGGGCATTAACGTGCTGCGCTACAAGATCCTGGCATTCGTGCTGTGTAGCGCCTCTGCAGGCTTTGCTGGGATCCTGTTTGCAAGCAGGCTTAGATCCATCAATCCGGGCGGTCTCTCCGGCGCAGAGTTAACGGTCATCGCGGCGGCGATCCTCGGGGGTACGTCACTCTTTGGTGGTGCAGGAAGTGTCATCAAAACGTTGGCCGGCGCGTTGCTGCTGTTTTCGCTGTCCAACGGCTTCAATATTCTCAATCTCGGTGCGAACTACCAAGGTCTTATTGAAGGAATCGTCGTCGTGGTAGCTGCTGCGATCTATACGGTTGGCGGTAAGAATCGCGCCAAGACGCTCGGTGCAAAGACACAATAATTCAACTCATCTCTACTCTTCGATATCTCATTTTGTCTTCGCCCACGCGCACTCTGCCTTAGCGCATTTTCGAAAAAATCGGAGCCAAGTTGATCTGCGTGAGCCCCTAATGTCACAATGGCAACTTACCGCGAGAGCGTGATGCGGGAGGGCAGACGAGGTTCGGAGTCATGTGCCTGATAGATGCCTGCCCAGCCTTCCAAAAATACACCGTGAGGAATGGTGCAAGTCAGCGAAAGATATAATTTCAGCTTATATGCCAAGGGACAGATCTTGGCTTTTTCCTTTACATAAGGGGCCTAACGAGATCGATTGGCCACCGTATCAAAGCCGTCGGGTGGCCTTGAGCACAGGCGTGCTGGGAGGTCAGCGCGGATGCCAGATCATGTTGACCTGAGCATCTGGCTTAAATGCCAAAATTTGGGAGGAAGTCATGATTTCAAGAAGAGAAGTATTGATTGGGGCTGGCGCGGTTGGATCAGCTGCCATGCTTTCAAGGGTTGCCAAGGCGCAGGCCAAATGGCCTGCCCGCCCGATCACAATTACAATCGCCAATGCGCCGGGAGGCGATGACGACACGTTGAGCCGGTTCTTGGCGGAAACGCTTACATCCGAACTCGGCCAAGCCGTGGTCATCGAAAACCGTGGAGGCGGATCGACCACTATCGGAGTAACCGCAGCTTCATCGGCAAAACCCGATGGCTATAACTTTCTGTGCCTGCCCACGTCTGGTCTCGTACAGACCGTTCTGCGCGACAAACTACCCTACACTCTTGACAGCTTCACGCCGATTGTCGGGATTGGCGGTTATCCCCTGGCGCTTATAGCGTCCAAGAAAGCTGGGATAAACACCATCGATGACCTTATGGCTGCGGTTCATTCTCCCGAAGGCGTGACTTTTGCGAGCGCCGGCGTTGGCACCATTGCGCACCTGACTGGGACGGCGTTTATCAAGGAAGCCAAGGGCAAAGGTATCAATGTCTCCTATAAAAACAATCCGGACGGCAYTCAGGGAATTGCCGGCGGCTTTACCCAAATGATGTTTGTGTCCGCACGTGAAGGGGCAATCCTCAAGGACGACGAGAATGTGAAGGTGCTTGCGGTCACATCGGCAGCCCGCACCAGCAATCTTCCAGACGTGCCGACCACCACTGAGATCGGTTACCCGCAAATCGATGGGCGAGTCTGGTACGGCTATCTTGCCCCCGCCGGTGTTCCTGAAGAAGTCGTGGCCAGGTTTGCTGCGGCGGTCGTCAAGGGAGTTCAAGATCCGAAATTTCAGGACCGCTTTGGCCCTCTCTCATTCCATACAGATCTCAAGACCGGTGAAGAATTCACGGCATTTCTCAGGAGCGAACAGGATCGGTTTCGCAAGATCATCACCGAGAACGATATCAAGCTGAACAACTAGGTCTATTGGCCATCTGCAGCCAGGGTGACGGCCATTTGCCAAGGACCGTCCCGCCTCTGCCCAGTCGTTCGACGCCGACGCCAGGAGTGGCGTCGACTTTTATCGTAACACCATCAGGACCGAGTTCAGGAGTAAGCATGCAAAGGTACCAGCTCTTTATCGACGGCGCGTTCACCGATGCAGAAGGTGGCGAATGGATCGAAAGTGAGGATCCTTATCAGGGCAAGGTTTGGGCAGAGATCGCCCGCGCAACGCCTGGTGATGTTGACCGTGCCGTCAATTCCGCAGTCAAGGCAATGGAGCGCGGTCCGTGGAGTAAAATGACAGCCAGTGCCCGCGGCAAGGTTCTCCGCAAGATCGGTGATCTCGTCGTCGCCAACGCCGACAGGATCGCGCGGATCGAGGCGCGCGATAATGGCAAGCTTCTCACCGAGGTTCGCGGCCAGCTGAACGGCGTTGCCGAATGCTGGTACTACTTCAGTGGTCTTGCCGACAAGATAGAGGGATCCTCGATTCCGATCGAGAAGGCGGACACTCTTGCGTTCACTCTTCGCGAGCCCATCGGTGTTGTCGCAGCGCTCACCGCCTGGAATTCACCGATATGGTTTGCCACCGTTAAATGTGCGCCCGCGCTGGCGGCCGGATGCAGTGTTGTCGTCAAACCGTCCGAATTCGCATCCGCGAGCACGCTTGAGCTTGCTGCTCTCGTTAAGGAAGCCGGCATGCCGGATGGCGTGTTCAATGTCGTCACGGGTTTTGGGCACGACGTCGGCGCTGCACTGGTCGAGCATCCTGGCGTGACGAAGATCACCTTCACAGGATCGGATGCAACCGGCGCGAAAATCTACGAAACGGCTGCCAGACATATGAAACGCGTGTCACTCGAACTCGGCGGGAAATCGCCTAACATCGTGTTTGAGGATGCGAATCTCGATCTGGCGGCCGCAGGTGTTGTATCCGGGATTTTCGGTGCGTCTGGCCAAATGTGCACGGCCGGCTCCCGTCTCCTTGTCCACAAGTCGATCAAGGAGGCTTTCACCGCGAAACTGATCGATCTTGCCAGCCACATCAGGCTGGGCGATCCGATGGACCCGAATACAAACGTCGGCCCCATCGCAACGGCGCCCCAGTTCAAGAAGGTTTTGGATTATCTCGATATTGCTCGGGCAGACGGAGCTCGCTGTATTTTGGGTGGCTACGCTGCTACCGGCGATGGCCTCACCGGCGGACAGTTCGTCCAGCCGACAATCTTTTCCGATGTGACCAATAGCATGCGCATCGCCCAGGAAGAGGTCTTTGGCCCGATCCTATCGATCATTGAGTTTAACACGGAGGACGAGGCGATCGAGATCGGGAACGATATCGCTTATGGTCTCGTCGCTGGGGTCTGGACGCAGAATATCGGCCGCGCCATGCGAATGACGAAGGCATTGAAGGTCGGTACGGTGTGGGTCAACACGTATCGCGCTTACAGCTACATGATGCCATTTGGCGGGATGAAGAAATCGGGGCTGGGACGCGAAGGCGGAATCGAGGCGATCAATGAATACCTCGAGACGAAAAGCGTGTTTCTGTTCACGTCCGACGAAGGGCCGGTCAATCCCTTTATCATGCGGTAGGTTCGGTAAAGGCTCGCCGTCTGCCACTTTTCGTTGACGTGACGAGCTGCCACGGATCGGCATCCTGACATTGCGCGATCTATATCGAATGACAGGCCCATTCTTGAGACATGCTGACAGGCATTCTGCTCACCGAGGACCTAACAAAAATTCGGGGAAGACCTCAAATGCAAGACCAACCGGAAGAAACCACAACTGGAAAATTAAACGCCAAGGATATTGCCACCGGCGTGTTCTTGATTGCCGTCGCGGCCATCGGTTTGCTCCTGAATCTGGAAAACGCAACGGGCACGGCCGCCCAAATGGGCCCCGGCTACATGCCCATGCTTATTTTCTCGCTTTTGGCGATCCTCGGTGTCGCTGTGATCGTCGTTGGATTGCGAAACGGTCCAGATCCGCTCGAAAGGTGGGCGTGGAAAGAATTGGTTCTTATCCTTGGAGCCATGGCCGCGTTCGGCGTGCTGATCGAACGGATTGGCCTCGCTTTGTCGGTCGCAACCGTTGTCGTGATCGCCAGCATCGCCGACCGCTCGCACTCCGTGTTGGGCATCGCAGGCATGACGGTTGCTCTGGTTTTCATCTGCTGGCTGGTTTTCATCCTGGGCTTGAATTTGAACGTCTCGTTCCTGCCCCCTGGCCTGACCGAACTGTGAGCGAATAAACATGATCGACAATCTCGCGCTCGGCCTCTCGGTCGCAATGACGTTTCACAATCTCGGCTTTGCATTCATGGGCTGTCTGATCGGCACCGCCATTGGTGTTCTGCCGGGGATCGGGCCGTTGGCGACGATCGCTCTGCTCTTGCCTCTTACCTTCGCACTTGATCCCGTGACAGCAGTGATCATGCTTTCCGGCATCTATTACGGGGCACAGTATGGAGGATCCACTTCGGCAATCCTTCTCAATCTGCCCGGGGAGGTCACGGCTGTCGTGACGACGCTTGAGGGCCACAAGATGGCCCTGAAGGGCCGAGCAGGCGCCGCGCTGGCGGTCTCTGCGCTGGGATCGTTCTTCGCCGGCACGGTCGCCACCCTCGTGGTGGCCGCCTCTGGACCGCTGTTGACGTCGTTTGCGCTTTCGTTCGGCCCCGCCGAATACTTTTCACTCATACTTCTCGGACTGATCATTGCAACGGTCCTTGCCCAGGGCAGCATCTTCAAGTCCATTGCAATGCTTGCGCTCGGTTTGGCGCTTGGATTGGTCGGAACAGATATCCAAAGCGGCGAGGTTCGCTTCTCGCTCGGGTTTTTCGAACTCTTCGAGGGGATTGACTTCGTTGCTGTTGCCATGGGGATATTCGGTGTAGCCGAGATCGTCAGGAATCTGGAAAATCCAGAAAATCGCAACAAGACCATTTCCAAGGTTGGAAGCCTGATGTTGACCAAGGAAGAATTCCGGCGAGCAACTCCTTCGGTCATTCGCGGCACCATCGTCGGATCCGTGCTGGGAATTCTTCCGGGCGGCGGTTTAGCCCTGTCGACATTCGCATCCTACATTCTGGAGCGGCGCGTCTCAAAATACGGCCATGAATTCGGAACCGGTGCGATTGAAGGTGTTGCCGGTCCGGAGAGTGCGAACAATGCCGCGTCCCAGACCTCGTTCATCCCCATGCTCACGCTAGGCATTCCTGCCAATGCGGTCATGGCGCTGATCATCGGTGGTCTGATGATCCACGGCATCCAGCCGGGTCCGGGAGTGATTCAGTCTCAACCGAAGCTCTTCTGGGGCCTGATTGTCAGCATGTGGATCGGCAACCTCATGTTGCTTGTCATCAACCTGCCGCTCATCGGTGTCTGGGTGTCGCTGCTCAAATTGCCTTACCGCTACCTCTATCCAACCATCCTCGTTTTCTGTGCCATCGGTGTGTACTCCGTCAACTACTCCGCGTTCAACGTTTTCGAGACGGTGCTCTTCGGTTTCGTTGGCTACCTGCTTTACAAGCTGAGGTGTGAACCTGCGCCTTTGCTGATCGGCTTTGTACTTGGCCCGATGTTGGAAGAATATCTGCGACGAGCCATGGTTGTCTCTCGCGGCAATCCGATGGTGTTCGTTGAGCGTCCGGTCAGCGCAGTCTTGCTCGCGATTGCGGCTGCTGCACTGCTGGCAATGCTGCTGCCAACTATTCGGAAAAAGAAGGATGAGGCGCTGGAGGAATAAAGTCGGGCGGCAGGTTCTGTGGCTCCGGTAGAGTGATCAGGAAGAACCGGTGCCTGCGCCGTGCGTATTGCGGTATCAGGCCCGGATAATCGCCCACATTCGACGATCTCGGATTCAGTAAACACGGTGGCGCTGGTCCAGGACTCGACCTCGTTGCCGATCATGCTGTTCTCGCTGGTATCCGGCACGCTAGCCGATAGTTTCGACCGCAGGCAGATCATGCTGATCGCCTCCGCGCTGCTCACCGTCTGCGCCTGGTTCGGCCTCATCACGCCCTGGCTGCTTCCGTTCTTCACCTTCCTCATCGGCTGCGACGCCGCACTCAATAATCCGTCCTGGCAGAGGCCTCCGTCGGCGAATGGCGCCGCGCGAGGTGCTGCCGGCGGCGGCGCTGAACAGCATGGGCACCAACATCACCCGCCCGGCAGGTCCGGCGATCGGCGGCGCGATCGTCGCTGCGGCCGGTGCGCCGCCGCCTTCGCCGCCAACACGCTCAGCGCGTAGTGAACTTAACTGCCGCACGTCCATACTCGAGCGCCCGTCTTGTTGGCCGTCAATGCCTGAGCGATTTTTGCCCACTGGTCCATTGCTGCCGTGCGCACCACGCGATGATGGCGGGAAGATATGTCATGGCGCGGGATATTGAACAAGTTGGCAATCGGGTCATGAACAGAGACGAAGCGTTGGAGATGTCGCCTCGACTTGAAGCGCTTCATGATCCGTTCTCGTCGTCGGATGGGCTGACGGGAATTCTCCGCCCGATTGTTTAGTCCCTTGTGCGATCGACGCTCTAAACCGGGCATGATATCTCGCTTTGCGGCGTCGCAAGAGCGCAGCGTGTCGGTGATCATCACACGCGGCGTGCGGCCTTGACCCCTTAAGAGCTTTCGCATTAGGTGCTTTGCCGCCTTGGCGTTGCGGCGGCTTTGCACCAGAACATCGAGAACGAAACCGTCCTGATCGGCGGCGCGCCACAGCCAGTGTTTCTTGTACTTCAAACTTCGTTACGCAGACATTCGATGTAATTGAGCACGGTTGCGCTGTGGACGCCATGCCGCCAAAGCAAACTCATCTCCATCTCCGGCAATGGGTCCAAAACGTCCAGGAAGACGACACCTGGAAAATTAAGCGTCCGCACCGCTGATGGCGAGAACGCGACGCCCAGACCCGCCGACACGTAAGCCATTAAGCTTGTAATGTGGGTAGTCTTGTAGACGTGACGCGGAGAAAGACCGGGTATTGACGACAATGCTCCTTCGACATTGGACCGGCCGTCGGCCTCTGCATAAACAGCCAGGCTCTCTCCGGAGATATCGGCGATAGACGCCGACCGGGCAACCGCAAGCCGATGGTTGTCCGCAACCAGCAGAAGCCAGGGCCATCTACCGACCGCTTTTGATTCGACGCCCGTGACGTCACTTCCGACAGTTGCCGCGAATCCAACGTCGATCTCGTGCTTGAGCAGCGCCTCCGGGATCTCTCCGCTGGGCATTTCCTTCAACGTCACGGTGACCCGCGGCCAGTTTAACTTGAAACGTCTGACCGACGAAGAGACGAGACCGCTGATGGCAGCGTTCGCACCGAACCCGAGCCGAAGGGTTCCGGTCGCCCCGCGCGCGAACTCGATGACTGTGTCTATGGCGTTGCCTACCTGGGAAAGTGCGGCGTAGCTTTCACGGAGAAACTCCCGTCCGGGCTCCGTCAATTCCACCTTTCGTTTGGACCTTTCGAGCAGTTCGACGCCAAGGATGCGCTCGAGAGACTTTATCTGCGCGGTGAGGGCCGGCTGGACAATATTGAGCCTGACAGCCGCCCGCCCAAAATGGAGTTCTTCCGCAACGGCCACGAAATAGCGGAGATGACGCAATTCGACCGCTGCCTTGCTGGTTCCATGGACATCCATCTCTGATCACTCCCGATGATTGCACGCAAAGCAAAAGCTATTGGAAATGATAGATCAACCTGTGCTTTTTGTCTGTCAAAAAGGTAAGACAAAATGCTTCAACAAACGCCCGTGAAAGGCTCGACACTCGCTTCGCCCAAAACCTCCGAACAGCACCAACTCGCACGTCCGCGGGGGGACTACACGAAAGTCCTCGTCCCATTGCTGGTGGTTGGAGCTGTATGCGTTCTAGCAGGCCTAAGTTCGCAGCAGTGGGACCGCTGGACATCGGGCGCTGATGAGCAAACGACGGATAACGCCTATGTACGGTCCGAGTTGAGCCATCTTAGTGCTCGTGCCTCGGGGAACGTGGTGGCCGTCAAGGTCGGCGACTTCGAGCATGTGAAGGCCGGTGACGTGATCCTTCAAATCGATCCATCAGACTACGAGGCAAGGCGCGATCAGGCTAAAGCGACATTGGGCGCAGCGGTTGCCCAACGCAACAACCTCGACAATCAGGGGAATCTTCAAAAGGCCGAAATCCGTCGGTCAGAGGCTCAAGCCGTGGTTGCCCGCGCGAACGCGGATCTCGCCAAGATCGTTGCAAACCGGCAGACCACGCTCCTGGAAAAGGGTGTCGGTGCCCAGCAGCGGCTGGACGAAGCTACGGCGAACGAGAAGACGACTTCCGCTACCGCAGGCGCGGCGGAAGCCGCAGTCGCATCCGCCGAGGCACAGCTTCAATACATTGATGGTCAGAGAGCCCAACTCTCGGCAAACGTGGAGTCGGCCAAGGCAAGTCTCAGATCCGCTGAACTGGCTCTTTCCTATACGACCATCCTGGCGCCGTTTGACGGCATCGTCAGCGAGCGACAGGTCCACGTCGGGGATTACATCACGGCTGGCACCAATGCGATCTCGATTATCCCGCTGCCGAATGTCTACCTGATCGCCAACTTCAAGGAGACGCAGCTCTTTCGAATGCAGGAGGGACAGGCCGCAACGGTCACGGTCGATTCGCTTCCCGGACAGGCCTTCACCGGCAAGGTGACACGCCTGTCACCCGCATCCGGGTCGCAGTTCGCATTGCTGCCGGCCGACAACGCGACTGGAAACTTCACGAAAGTCGTGCAGCGCATCCCTGTGCGGATTGACTTTAACGGCTCATCCGCCCTCGATCGGCTTCGGTCGGGAATGTCGGCGGTGGTCACTGTATCGGTCGCCTCCAACCGTGAGTAACGACCATGGCCGATATCCTCCGTCTCCCGTTCTCCTTTACCGCGCGGCGAACGCATCACCCGATCATTGCCTTGTGCGGCATCTTCATCGGCCCCTACATGGCGGCCTTCCACACCCGGCTCTTCGGCCTCGGCCTTGGTGATCTCAGGGGCGTGTTCGGCCTGAGCTTTGACGAAGGCTCCTGGCTGAGCACGCTGGCCACCGCGCCTCAGCTTTTGGTGGCGCCTGCCGTGCCCTGGCTTGCCGCTACGTTCGGCGTGCGACGGGTCATGGTTGCTCCGGCGCTACTTTATGCACTTATCGCGGCGCTGATCCCGTTCGTCCGTGGTTTCGAGGCGCTCGCCATCTTGCATATTATCCAGGGCACGCTGCTCGGTGTCTTCGTGCCAGCGACGTTGATGATGATCTTCCGCAATCTTCCCGTGAAGTGGTGGATCACGGGAATCGCGCTTTACGCCTTCCGAACGGCTTTCACGTCGAGTTCAGGTACAGCACTTCTCGACTTCTATGTGCAGCATGTCGGATGGCAGTTCGTCTACTGGCAGGACGTCTTCCTGGCTCCCTTAATGGCACTCCTGATCTTCGTTGGCGCGCCGCACGAAGAGGTGAACCGCGATCTGCTTATGAAAGCGGATTGGGGCGGAAAGCTTCTGTTCGGCGCGGGTCTCGCAATGCTCTTCATCGCCGTCGATCAGGGCAACCGGCTTGACTGGTTCGAAAGTGCAGTGGTGATGTCCGCCCTGATCGGAGGTGCGGTGCTCATCGTTGCCTTCTTCATCAACGAAATGCTGATCGAACACCCATGGGCGCACATTAGCGCATTGGGCTCCCGCAACGTCGTGCTGCTTATGTCGATTGCCCTATTCTACATGATGACCAGCTTGTCGAACACCACGCTAGTCCCGAACTATCTGGCGACCGTCGCAGGTCTGCGGCCGGAGCAGATCGGTGCGACAATGGTCCAGTGGATTTGTATGCCGCTTGTCGTCATGACGCCCATCGCCGTCTGGGCCATGCACAGGACGGACGGCCGCTTCATCCTGTTGATCGGCCTCTGCTGTTTTGCGGCAGCCTCTTTTTTGGRGACCGGCCTTACGCCCGACTGGAGCGGTGACAATTTCCGAATGATCTACGTCCTTCAGGCCGTGGGCCAGATCCTGGCATTTCTTTCGATCATCGTATTGAGTGTTGCGAACGGCGACCCCAACAGGGCGGCTGCCATAGGGGCCTACATACAGGTTATAAGGCTCCTTGGCGTGCAGACGGCCCAGGCACTGATGGCAACATTTCTTCGCAAGGGAGAACAGCTGCATTCCTACCTGATCGGTCTCAATCTCGAACGCGGATCGGAAGAATCGAACGTCACGATCGCCGCTCTCACTCACAGACTGACCAGCGCCGGTCAGGCAGTCGCACAAAGCCGTGCAACGGCGGTGTTGGCCCAACAGATGCAAAGACAGGCCAAAGTCCTTTCCTACATCGACGCTTTCTGGCTCACATTCTTCTGCGCAATGGGCGGCGTAGTGATTCTTGCATTCGTTGGAAAAGCGCCGAAAGGCCCCCTCGTTGGCTGAAACCTTAACAGCCCGACAGATGTGATGGGTTCTGGTAGCTGCGCCGCCTCGGGCAGTCCAGTCGACGCGTGCGGTTTGTAATGTCCCGGAGGAGTCGCCAGCCTACTTGTGGAGGCACTTCTCTGCCCACAGCCGGACTGTTAGGTGCGAGACGATGATGCCGCGGGCGGCCAGCATGTCCTCGACCATCCGCAGGCTGAGAGGGAAGCGAAAATGAAGCCACACAGCGTGGGCGATGATCTCTGCAGGAAAGCGTTGGCGACGATGAAGCGGATCACGGAGCGTCATGATCCGTCATCGCACATAGACGTCCACGTTTCGTTAAGTTGACGATGCCATTGGACATGCATTGAGCACCACGTGTCTGGCTATGACGAACGGACAGGCGACAGACGATCGGGTTAGCATCCGTGCTGGATTGCAATGGACAACCAATGTAAAGGCATGCGCAACGCGCCGCTTTGCCCGACTGCCCGATCAAAAACTGATCAGACGCGCAGGGCGCCTAGCACGAAAGTCGGAATTGCTTACGACTTGAGGGCGTGCTTGACTCTAAGAACTGTGATGCAGACTGCGCCGATCACCACAGGCACACAGATCAACATCACGAGTGGGTCAATATGGTAGCCTGCATGATCGGATGTTTCCAACACCAGTTTGATCAGACTGAGCAAATAGTAGCTGATCGCGAGGATCGAAAATCCTTCGACGGCGCGCTGGATCTTGACCTGCGTTGCTGCTCTTTCCGCCATCGCTTGGATTTGCACCGCGTTTTGATATTCAATTTCAACCTGGATGCGGGTCTGGAGGAGATCGATGAGATGCATCGTTGCGTGCGAGAGCTGCTCTAATCGCACAGCTGTCGCTTCACAGGTCCGTATCGCGGGCTTAAACCGTCTGGCCACAAAGACACCGTAGCGCTGGAAGCCGGGAACATGAGATTCCCTCAATTCAGCAATGCGTTCTTCGACTATCTTTGCATAGGCAATCGTAGCGCCGAAGCGGTTTCGTGTTTCCGCCGTCGCTGAGATCACCTGTGCAGACAGGATGGAGATCTCTTCAAGAAGGCTTCTGTGCTCGCTCGTAGGGGTCGTCAAATGTCGGTTGGTAAGCCCAACCAGCTTCCTATCATAGTCAGCCAGCAGCGGTCCAAGACGCCGAGCTTCCGGCAATCCCAGGAGTGCCATGACCCGGTACGTCTCGATCTCGTAGACGCGCCGAACCATCCGACCCAGCCTGTAGGCATTAAGATCGGTGTTGAACAGGATGGCGCGGCTGCTGTTGGATGTGCTGACGCGAAAATCCGAACAAACCAAGGCCCCGCCGCCAACGATAGAAGCTGCAGTATCCGCGAATGCGAAATCTGTGAGGACAGAGCTGATGTCGCGCGGAGGCGCGCCTGAAACGAGAATCTCCAGTCGACAGATCAGCGTCGCATCTTTCAGTCCGGACAGACCTCTGGCCTCGTCGATTGTCAGATTTGCTGTTGGCCAAACTGCCGGAGCATCCAGCAGCTTTGTTACCCTTGTGACGGTAACGAACTCGGTATGAACCTCGATCTGTGTCTGAACAGTTCCATCAGGCCCTTTGTCTCCGGATGCACGATGACCCGAACTCATCGCGACAGGTGTGGCTGGGCGCAATGCAATATGTTCAACGAAGGACTGACCCGAAAAATAGATGGACGGTCTCGCATGCAATTCGGCATTGAAGTCGAGATCAACGTCGGTCACTTCTACCATTTCCTCGTTGCGTCCGGCCTGCGTCATTCAACGCGGCTATGCCGGTGGTCAAGCATTATTTCATTCAGGCCGACATGTGAGGTTGACGACTGGCAAACAGCTTCGGGCAGGCCGTCCGCTGCCATGCCGACGGCGCCAACGAATTGCTTTGACCCAATTCCTACTACGTCGACGCTACGCCTGGCACTATTGCCGGTCACGACACAGGCGCCAAGTGCCGCGACCACTCGGCTATAAGATAACGCTATATGGCAGGCGTCGACGCTTCGCTTAGACGCTCGGTCCTGACGCGCGGCTATTCAAGAGCACAAGGGGTCCAGCGATTTCATCTCAACGTCAATCGTTGGACCCTTGCGCAATCTGCAGGAGGAAGCATTACGGGCGCGATCGCTTGCGTTACCCCCGTGTCCTCGTGTCAAAACCCGCATCGTGGTTCTGAGGGTATTTCACGTGGTCACGCAACGTTCCTAGCTGCTGTGCGTGTATCCACCATCGCATGCGATGGTCTGCCCGGTGATGAAGTTCGACGCCGGAGTGGAGAGAAACATCATGATCCCCACGAGATCGGTAGGCAGCATGCTTCGCTTTATACACTGCTGTGTCAGCTGCGTTTGTCGCAGTTCCAACGTCGGATTTACCGCCCGCTCCACTTCTGTCGAGACCGCTCCAGGTCGAATGCAGTTAACGTTGATCCCGTCGTCGCCGAGTTCGCGTGCCATGGCATTTGTCATGCCGATCATAGCCGATTTCGAAGCGACGTAATGCATGTAGTTCATCACGCCCTTCGTCACCGCATCTGAAGAGATATTGATGATCCGGCCCCACTTGGCCGCTCGCATTACGGGAGCGACCGCCCGGGCACACAAGAATGGCCCGGTGATATTGACCCGCATGACGCGGTCCCACTCGTCAAGCGGAATGTGTTCGAATTTGCGCTTGTCAAGGGTCGCGAATATCGCGGCATTGTTGATCAGCACATCGAGGCGACCATGTTCATCGATAATCGACTTCACAAGTCGGTCGACGGATGCCGCATCAGCAATGTCGACCTCGGCTGCGCTCGCCCGCCCTCCAGCTGCCAAAATTTCGGCTCTGACTCGTTCGGCGTTGTCGACATCGAGGTCGGCGACAATGGGGATAGCCCCTGCGGCGGCAAACTGACGGGCAAGCTCCCGCCCAATCCCTTGACCGGCGCCCGTGATCAAAATCACGCGATCGGTGAGGCTGAAATCCCGAGCCCAGCCGGGAACCCCAGAATCCTGAGGGGCTTGGACTTTGATATGTTCGGTCAATTGTTGTCCTCTCAAGGTCGAAAACAGACGTGGCCAGTGTGATGCCGCGCGGAGACAGTTGTTGATTGCGACCTATTCGGTGGTGGCAAACACCATGCTCCGTGTGGATTGGAAAATCTCACTTGCCGATGCAGGGCGGCGTGACAGCTTTGAAATCGAAACGAACATGCGGCGGACGCCTGTTGGAATCAACTGGGAGGGCAACGTCTGCAACCACAGGAGATAACAAAAGCTTATACCGCGGTTGGATTGCGCCTGTCCGGCGCTTGTAAGTGTTCGTAGAATACACCCAGTTGCCGTTGCCCAACCTGGTTCATGCAGGTCGATGACGATGATTGTCTGATAGACAAAAGCCACGCCTAGGATCGGCGCAGTGCCGCGCGCCACTTTTTCCTCCTGCTGTAAGATGGGACGCTATGAAAGTTGCACGATTTATTGATGCCGGCCGGCCCAGAGTGGGTATTGTTGATACCGCAGCGGGACGCATTCATCCGCTCGATAAAAAGCTGAGCAATGTCATTGGTTTGATCAGGCTCACGACTGGCGGTTTTACCTATGGCGGATCAGATGGTAGCGGAATTCCCCTCGATACCGTGAAACTGCTGGCGCCGATCATTCCGGAGCGCAACATCTTTTGCATTGGCAAGAATTACCACGCGCACGCAAAGGAATTTTCTGTCAGCGGTTTTGAAGCTGGCGCTGTAAAGGGTCAGGAAACTGACGAATATCCGGCCATTTTCAGCAAGCCTCCAAGCACGGTCGTCGGGCCAGACGATATTGTCGAACTGCACCCGCAAGCCACCTCAGCGGTGGATTATGAAGCTGAACTTGCTTTCGTGATCGGGCGTCCCGGCCGCAATATTTCGGAAGCGGACGCTAGGAAACATGTCTGGGGCTACACAATCATCAATGACGTAACGGCTCGAGATCGGCAAAAAAATCACAAGCAGTGGCTTGCGGGCAAAGGGCTCGACACATTTTGTCCGATGGGACCGTGGATCGTGACGGCAGATGAAGTCGATGCCGAGAATTTGGACATTACATGTCATGTCAACGGTGAACTGCGACAGCAGGCGAATACCCGTGACCTCATCTTCAAAATTCCTCAACTGGTTGCAGCAATCTCTGCCGGTCTCACGTTGCAGGCTGGCGACGTTATCGCAACCGGAACCCCAGCAGGTGTCGGGAT
>NZ_JBFUAY010000036.1:0-49431 GCF_056406015.1 Rhizobium sp. P1_E1
ATCTCAGGTGACGGTGAAACTGTCACCGAGTTGACTATCTACGGTCGTCTCAGATGACGGTGGAACCGTCATCGACGTGACCACTGTCAAGGCGACGGCCCCTGCAGAAAGATCGTGGACAGCGGCGGCAGCGTCAGCGACAGAGAGACGGGCCTGCCGTGGGCGGGCACCGGTTCGGTCGACACCGCGCCATTGACAAGGCCCGAGCCGCCATATTCCCGCGCATCCGTCGTCATCCGCTCGATCCACACACCGTCGCTGGGCACGCCGACCCTGTAGCCGTAACGCGGCACCGGCGTGAAATTCGACATGACCAGGATCGACGAAGCACGATCGGGTGCATAACGGAGCATCCCGAGCACGGAATTGACGGCGTCGTCGGCTGCCGCCCATTCGAAGCCCTCGGGATGAAAGTCGCCGAATTGCAATGCCGGCTCGTCCGCGTAGAGGCCGTTCAGATCCTTCACCAGCCGCTGAATCCCCACATGCTGGGGCCGGTCCAGCACATCCCAGGTCACCGAACCATCATGATTCCACTCGCCCGGCTGTGCGACTTCGCTCCCCATGAACAAGAGCTTCTTGCCGGGATGACCCCACATGAAGGCGAGATAGCTGCGCAGATTGGCGAATCTCTGCCATTCGTCGCCCGGCATCTTCGTCAGCAGCGAGCCCTTTCCGTAGACGACCTCGTCATGTGAAATCGGCAGAATGAAGTGTTCGGAATAGGCATAGATCATGCCGAAGGTCATCGTGCCATGGGCGTAGCTCCGGTAAATCGGATCCTTCTCGATGTAGCTCAGGCTGTCATGCATCCAGCCCATGTTCCATTTGATGTCGAACCCCAGCCCTCCCTGCTCCGGCGGCTTCGTCACGCCGGGCCAGGCAGTTGATTCCTCGGCGATCGTCATCGCGTGCGGGCAGCGCTCGTGAATGATGCTGTTCAGGTGCTTGAAGAATTCGACCGCTTCCAGATTCTCGCGGCCGCCATATTGGTTGGGGATCCATTCGCCCTCGTTGCGGCTGTAGTCGCGGTAAAGCATCGAGGCAACGGCGTCGACCCGCAAACCGTCGATATGGTAGCGCTCGAGCCATTCCAGCGCGCTGGCGATCAGGAACCCTTTCACCTCGTTGCGGCCGAGATTGTAGATCAGCGTGTTCCAGTCGCGGTGAAAGCCTTCGCGCGGATCTTCGTGCTCGTAGAGCGCGCTGCCGTCGAAGCGGGCAAGCCCCCAGACGTCTGTAGGAAAATGAGCAGGAACCCAATCGAGGATGACGCCGAGCCCGGCGCCATGGCACCGGTCGATGAAATAGGCGAAATCTTCAGGCGTCCCATATCGGCCGGTGGGCGCGAATAGCCCGAGCGGCTGATAACCCCAGGACCCACCGAACGGATGCTCCATGATCGGCAGCAGCTCGATATGGGTAAAGCCCATGTCGCTGACATAGGGAACCAGCCGCTGACTGAGTTCAACCCAGTCGAGCGACCTGTTGCCGTCCTTTAGATCTCGAAGCCAGGAGCCGGCGTGCACCTCATAGACCGAGAATGCGCCCTCCAGCCTGTCTTGGCGGGACCGGCCCTTCATCCAGCCGTCATCGGTCCATCGAAACGGCGTCGACGATGCGACGATGGAGGCGGTGGACGGAGCCGCCTCGCTCGCCCTCGCGACCGGATCGGCCTTCTGCGGCAAGCATGTCCCCTCAGCATCGATGATCTCGAACTTATATCTTTCACCGGGGGCGAGGCGCGGAACGAACAGCTCCCAGACGCCCGCCGACGGTCTCAGCCGCATCGGATTGCGCCGCCCGTCCCAGGCGTTGAAGTCGCCGACAACCGAGACGCGGCGCGCATTCGGGGCCCACACGGCGAAACGAACGCCCGATATCCCGTCGATCGACATATCAACTGCGCCGAGCGTCCGGCTCAGACTGTAGTGGGTGCCCTCCGATATCAGATGGAGGTCGAGCTCTCCGAGCAGCAGACCGAAACTGTAGGGGTCCTCAGTGATCTGAACTGCATCCGGCCATGTGATCCGCAGCCGGTATCCCGTCCTCGAGGCCGCCACCGCCGCAAACAGGCCGGACGGGTGGGCGATGCTGAACGGCGCCACCACCCGGCCGCTCGTCGCATCGATGAGATCGACCGCTTCCGCTCCGGGCAGATACACCCGCATGATCGTCATGCCGCCGCTTTGGTGGGGACCGAGGATCGAAAAGGGATCGCCATGGCGCCCCTCGATCAGGGCCCATAGCGCATCCTGTCCGATGCCCGCCAGAAGTTCCGAGCGCTCAACATTCATGCCTTGACTCCCGTCAGACGCGCTACGATTTCGGTAAGGCCGAATAGCGGGATCGGAAGCCATTTCGGTCTGTTGCGGGCTTCATAGGCGATCTCGTAGGCGGCCTTTTCGAGTAGAAAGGCATCGAGAACCCGGCGTCTTTGGTGGGGTGGCATGTCAAGCTCCTTCGATACGGAAACCGCCTGCGAATAGGCATCGAGAAAGGCCTCCTCGGCATGGCGCCCGAAGCGGGCGATCGCCTCGCGGCGGACCTCGTTGTCGTGTTCGATGACCGCGTCGTTATCGAGCTGGGCGGTGGCCACGAGGTAGCTCAGCGATCTCAAAAGCCCGGCGACATCGCGCAGCGGGTTCGTCTTGGCGCGGCGCTCGGCCAGGTTTTTCGCAGGCTCGCCCTCGAAGTCGATGATGACGGCATCACCCTCGCTGACAAGGATCTGGCCAAGATGGAAGTCGCCATGCGTGCGTGTCATCAGCGTATGGCGGGCGCTCTCCGCCAGCGTCGCGGCGAGCTCTGCGAGTTCGGAACGACGCTCGAGAAGCGGCCTTGCGAGCAGGTCGATTGCAGGGTCGGCATTCTCGTCGCGTTCCTCGAGCTTCGACATGGCATAGGCGAGCTCCCCGGCAACGGCCTTCCTCATCGCCTCGACCTCGCTGTCGCCTGATACCACCGGGCTGAAGGCCTCGTCCCCGGTCTTCGCAGCGAGTACGACATGCAATTCGCCGAGCCTGAGACCCACCATCGCGACGAAACTGATCAGCGACCGGAAGACGTCATCGTCTGGTTGGACCGCCGGATCGTTCAGCACGAGTTCGTCGGCCCCGCGGCGTAGATTGTTCAGCATCCAGTTCCAGGCGTCGCCCTGATTGCGGATCGCGCCCTGGACGATGATCAAGGTGGAACGGCGTCCGCTGGAATCGGTATGCGCGACCTCTCCGAGCAGGGGCGCCGTGTGGTCATAGCCGGCGCGGGTGAGATAGCGCGTCATCTCGACTTCCGGATGGATGCCCGGGAAGATGTGTCTGATCAGTTTGATCATCGCTACATCGCCGACGAGCAGCGAGCTGTTGGACTGTTCAGCCGATAGCCAATGCACCGGCAGCTCGTCTGAAATATCGAGACTGTCGAGCCGTTCTGTCCCAATGAATTCGAGCGTGCCGGTCCGGCCGGTGGTGCGCGAGCGGTCGCGAAGTCCGTGCAGAATGCCGCGCGCCATTGCCTCCACGGCAAATCCGTCTGTGAGGAAACCGACGCGTCTACCTTGGCGAATCCTCCCAAGCGCAAGCTGCTGGGCAAGCGCGGAAGGATGCGCATCGTCCCAGGCGACCGTGAGCGGCAGTTGGTAGGATTCGCTGTGGTTCGGCAGCTCGACCTCCAATTCGCCGAGGACGACGCCGTCGGCGAATGGGATTGGTGTCGCGGAGATCAGTCGAGCGGCCTGAACCGCCTGGTCCTTTGCCCCGAACCATCGCCGCTTAGAGAGATAGGCGGGCAGGATTTCGCCGCTCAGAATGCGCGCATGACCCGGTTCATCCACGAGGTCGAGCAGGCTACGCCGGATGACCATCGTCAACAGATCGGGAAGCTGTTCCGGCGGTGCGGTGCGCCACGCCGGCGGGTCGGCATCAGCCGTCAGCTGGAACCAGAAGAAACCGTAGGGCGGTAAGGTCAGCAGATAGGTCAACTGGCCGATCGGCGGAAACGGCGACATCCCGGTCAGTTCAATGGGCACGCGCCCCTCGAAGCTCGACAAGTCGAGTTCGACGGCCTGGGGCAGCCGCGAGAGACTTGCAACACAGAGCAGAACCTCGCCTTCATACTCCCTGAGATAGGCAAGGATCTTGCGATTTTCCGGTGAAAGGAACCGCAGCGTGCCACGCCCGAAGGCCGGATGCCTGCCGCGCAACGCCAACATTCTGCGCGTCCAGTTGAGCAGCGAATGCGCGTCCGTACTCTGCGCCTCGACGTTGACGGCCTCGAAACCGTAGAGCGGGTCGGCGACGGGCGGCAGGACGAGACGCGCCGGATCTGCCCTGGAGAAACCGCCATTGCGGTCCGGAGACCATTGCATCGGCGTCCTCACTCCATCCCGGTCGCCGAGATAGATATTGTCGCCCATGCCAATCTCGTCACCGTAATAGATCACCGGCGTTCCCGGCATCGAGAGAAGAAGCGCGTTCATCAGCTCGATCCGCCGGCGGTCGCGCTCCATTAATGGCGCCAGGCGCCGTCTGATGCCGAGATTGATGCGGGCACGTTTGTCGGATGCATAGGTCTCCCAGAGATAATCCCGCTCGGCGTCGGTCACCATTTCGAGCGTCAGCTCGTCGTGGTTGCGAAGGAAGATCGCCCATTGGCAGTTGTCTGGAATCTCCGGCGTCTGGCGCAGGATGTCGGTGATCGGAAACCGATCCTCCTTGGCGATCGCCATATACATGCGCGGCATTAGCGGGAAGTGGAAGGCCATGTGGCATTCGTCGCCCTCTCCGAAATATTCGCGCGTGTCCTCCGGCCATTGATTGGCCTCGGCAAGCAGCATCACGCCGGGATGAGTGGCATCGAGCGCGGCGCGTATGCGTTTGAGGATCCCGTGGGTTTCCGGCAGGTTTTCGTTGATCGTCCCCTCGCGCTCGACGAGGTAGGGGATCGCATCGAGACGAAACCCGTCGATGCCGGTTTCCAGCCAGAAGCGCATAACCCTCAGCAACTCCTCCATGACAAGAGGGCTGTCGAAATTCAGGTCGGGTTGATGGGAATAGAAGCGGTGCCAGTAATAGGCGCCGGCCACCGCGTCCCATGTCCAGTTGGATTTTTCTGTATCGATGAAAATGATGCGTGTTTCCGGAAATTTCTGATCGGTATCCGACCAGACGTAAAAGTCGCGCTCCGGCGATCCCGCCGGCGCCTGGCGCGCGCGCTGGAACCAGGGATGCTGGTCGGAGGTGTGGTTGATGACGAGTTCGATGATGACGCGAATATTGCGCTGGTGGGCGGCGTCGACGAAGGCTCGGAAATCCTCCATCGTCCCGTAATCGGGGCTGACATTGCCATAGTCGGCGATGTCGTAGCCGTCGTCGCGGCGCGGAGAGGGAAAGAAAGGCAGGAGCCAGATGGCATTGACGCCGAGCGCTGCGATATGATCGAGCTTCTGGTGCAGGCCGGCGAAGTCGCCGACCCCGTCGCCATTGCCATCGTAGAACGACTTGATGTGCAGCTGGTAGATGATCGCATCCTTGTACCAGAGCGGCTGCGGCGCGCTATCTGCATTCATCGTGTCCATTCATGCCTCCCTTGAGCGAATGCGCCAGATCGCATAGGGCAGGATCTCAGGATTGAGCCCGATGCTCTGCCATTTGCCGGTCCACTTGAAACGATGGCCGCCGATCAGATCTTCCGCATCCAGCGTGCCGTCGTCTCCGAGCGACCAGTGCCAGAGCGGCAGCTCGACGTCGCTTTGCTGGAAATTATGGGGGTCGAGGCTGATGGCGATCAGCAGGACGTTGTCGCGGGCGCGGCTTGCCTTCTCGAAGAACAAGATATTGTCATTTCGCGCATTCAGCAGCGTCAGCCCGAGATGCGAATGCAGCGCGGTGTTTTCGGTCCGGATGCGGTTGAGCGTCCTGATTTCGGCAATGATATTGCCCGGCCGGTCATAGTCCCAGGCCCGGATTTCGTACTTTTCGCTGTCGGCATATTCCTTGCGCTTGGCATCGGGTCGCCCCTCGCAAAGTTCGAAACCATTATAGACGCCCCACAATCCCGAAAGAGTGGCGGCAAGTGCTGCGCGGATCAGGAAGGCCGGGCGCGGTGCGTTCTGCAGGAAATCCGGATTGATATCATGGGTGTTGACGAAGAAATGCGGGCGGAAGAATTCCTTCGGCGCGGTCTCGGTCAGCTCCCGCATATATTGCTCGAGTTCCCATTTGGCATTGCGCCAGGTGAAGTAGGTATAGGACTGGGAGAAGCCGATCTTTGCCAGCCGGTACATGACCTTCGGCTTGGTGAAGGCTTCCGAGAGGAAGACGACATCGGGATGACGGGCCCTGATATCGCCGATCAGCCATTCCCAGAACGGAAAGGGCTTCGTGTGCGGATTGTCGACGCGAAACAGCTTGACGCCCTGGTCCACCCAAAGCTGCACGACATCCCTGAGCTCCACCCAAAGCGAAGGCAGGGCATCTTTCGTGTAGAAATCGACGTTGACGATGTCCTCGTATTTCTTCGGCGGGTTTTCGGCATATTTGATCGTGCCGTCGGGACGCCAGTCGAACCAGCCGGGATGCTCCTTCAACCAGGGGTGATCCGGCGACGCCTGGATCGCAAGGTCGAGAGCGATCTCCAGGCCATGCCGCCCTGCCGCCTCGACCAACCGGCGGAAATCCTCGAACTCGCCGAGCTCGGGATGGATGGCGTCATGGCCGCCATCCTCGGAGCCGATGGCATAGGGGCTTCCGGGGTCGCCCGGCCCGGCTTTCAGGCTGTTGTTGCGGCCTTTCCGGTTGGTCGAACCGATCGGATGAATCGGCGGGAAATAGAGCACGTCGAAACCCATGTCGCGGATGGCGGGCAGTCGCGGGATGACGTCGTCGAAGGTGCCGTGTCGGTCCGGATCGCCGCTCTGCGAGCGCGGGAAGATCTGGTACCAGCTGGCAAAGGCAGCCTCCTTGCGCTCGGCATCGACGGCGCTTGCCGTCGAGCGAAGCCGAAACGGCCGCCAATCCGCCTTGTTCATCAATTCGGATGTTTCGGCATCGAGCAGGATCGCCGTGCGCTCGGCATCGGAGGCGCTTTCGAGATTGTCGCCGAGGGCCTTCAATTCGGCATTGAGCGTTGGGCCGGCATGCATCTCGGCCGAGCGGACGAGGTTCAACCCCTCCTGCAGTTCGAGCTTCAGATCCAGCCTGGCATCGTTCTTCTTCGTCAGTTCGTAGCGGAAAATCGCAAACGGGTTCTTCCATGCCTCGACGGCAAATTCATAACGTCCAATGCGCTCCAGCAGGAATTCGGCGCGCCAGCGGTCGTTTTCGACCAATTGCATCTCCGTCTCATTCCAGTCCGCCGCATCGAGCGGCCGCCAGAGCAGGACCGCGGCGATCGGGTCATGGCCGTCGGCGAATATATCCGCCTCGACGGTGACGATGTCGCCGACCACCCGCTTGACGGGAAAGCGCCCTTCATCGACCCGCGGCATGATGTTTTCGATGGCGAGCCGCGGTGATGCTATCGCCTGTGCGACGTCGAGGATCGGCCGGGATGTGATCGGCGCCGGCGCCTTGCCTTCGACCACCAGGGTCTCCCCTGCCCGCAGCCGCAGAGCTGTGCCGTCGGCTGCGGCGGGAAGAAAACCGGAGGCCGCTTCGCGCAGTGCGGTCACCGGAGCGGGCGCACTTTTCCGAAGGTCCCTGTTGAGCAGGATGAACCGCACATTCTCAGTGCTACGAAGGTCTTCCGCCTCAGCCTGCAGCAGCGCTGAGACCGGTCCGTTGGCGTTGCGGATGAGCCGGAGCGACGAGGTCGGCGCATGGGGTTTCTTGCCGACCTCGGTGTTCGCAAGGCGAATTTCGGAGGAGATATCGAAGGCAAGGTCATGGCGCATCCTCCGCAAGCCCGCTCCATTCCCATGGGTCGGATCGAGCGGCGTGACTGCGCCATATTCGAAGCCCATCGGAACCATCAGGCCGCCGCCGAGTGAAGCAGCCAGCCGGAGCGCCCTTATAGCGCGCCGTTCGAGGATTTCGCGACTTTCGGTTCCGTGGGCGATCCGCCTGGCGAAGGGCGGCTCCGGAAAAGCGACCTGCCAGCCAAGCTCCTTCTGGACGCGGTGTTCTTCGATGAACCATCTCTCATCGAAATCCCACCAAGCCATCGATGAAAAACATCCGTCGAAGCCTGTATCCTTGACCGCGGCCCTGGCTCCAAAGTCAGTGCCGGGCGTCCAGGCGAGGAATTGCGCGTCCGCCTTCTCGCGCACCGCCGAAATCAGTGATTTGAAAACCGCCGGCGCAATGCGATCGATCCCGAGCGCCCTGTAGCCGGAGAGGCCGAGACCAGTCAGTCCTCGCAGCCGTTCGGTCCATTCTTCCAACAGCCGGGATAGAGACTCCGCCCCCATCGCAGTCATCGGTTCCGCCGGGTCCAATGGCGAGCGCCTCGGATCGACAGGGTGAAAGCCCGCCTTGGGATCCCGGGCCTTACCGTCGAGCATCAAGTCCATCATCAAGGCGACGCCGCTCTTGCGGGCGGCCTCCGCCAGGCGTCCCACCCCCTCCTCGACTGCGCTTCCGAGCGACAGTTGAGGATCGAGGCGGCCTAGGTCCCGGGAGGCAAAGACGCTGCGCTCCCCGCCCCGGTCGAAAAGAGGCGCCGTCAGCACACGGTCGAAACCCGTATCCGCTGCATGGTCGAAAACCTCGCGCCACGCATCGATACCCTGAAGAAGGAGTGGATTGACATAATAAATCCGGGGTGGGGTGCTCAACACACCCTGTTTTGGAGAGAATAACATCGGCCGCCGCTCGAGTTGCTTTACAGGCAAACTTCTGTTGGCGGCCGTTGTTCCACCGAAACTGCCAATTCGCGATGCGCTGGACATCACCGGCCGCATTGGCGCGGGACCGATAGGACGCGTTAATTTCGAGCATCAAAGGCGCTTGCGTCAGAAGAGAGACCTTGAAGGACTGCCGCATTTCGGTAGTCTTTCACTTCCTGGGAGGGTGACCCATTTGGCTGCTGACGGCGCACCATTGCTTCGATCGATATGCTTTAGCGCCGCCCTGTCGGCTTGCGCGCTGTGCCTGGCCTCCTGGAGCATCGACACCGATCGTTCCACTGAGAACACCCATGGCCTGTTCGAAATCCGCGAGGAGGCCAGGCGCTTCATTTCGCACGAGAACGCCAAGGGGCATCAGCAATGGGACGTGCTGGAGCCCAACCTGAAGATTCTGGTTCCCCGCTGTGCGGTGCCGCTCGAAACACAGTGGACGCCGAAGAGCCTTGGCCGCTCGAAACTGAGCGTGATGGTGATATGCACGGTCGCGGTGCCGAACAGCGTGATGAGACGTTGGGATGTCCATGTTCCGGTAGAGCGCAAGCCAAATCTGACGGGAAGCCCCGCCGCCCCGCACCGTTCGGAAAGAGCAGGCGCCCGAACGGGACTTGATGTATCCGAATGAATCTCTGCGATTTGCAATAAAGGCGACCAGACGTGAATCCATCGGTGGAATTGTGTTCATATCCCGAACTCGATGATCGAATCGTGATCGTCAGGGCGGGGGATGAGGTTGATAGCGTGTTTGTCCAGACCGAGAGGTTCAATGTGCTGATCGATACGCTCGGAACGCCCGAATTATGCCTGGCGGCGCTGGACCTGCTCGAGGAACAGACGAAGGAACGCCCGATGATCGTCATCAATTCGCACATGGATTGGGATCATTTCTGGGGGAATGCCGCCGTTGCGGGGCGCGCTCCGATTATCGCGCATGCCGCAGCGCTCGACCGTTTACGCGACCCTTCCGCACGCGAGGTCCTGAGGGACAAGGCAAGCCAGGATTCGAGGTTTCGGAACGTCGACCTCATCGGTCCCGACATTACGTTCTCCGCCTCGATGACCCTCAATGGCGGTGATCTGACGCTGGAACTCATTCATACGCCGGGTCACACGCCCGACCATATCGCCGTATGGATTCCCGAACTTCGCATCTGCCTGGCCGTCGACGCGGTGGAGTATCCCGTTCCCGAAGTCTGGAGCAAAAGTACTGATGATCTCCGCCTTATCCGTTCCTCGCTCGAGCGAATACGTGACCTGGATGCAAGGCTGATTATCCCTGCGCACGGCCGGACGTACTCCCCTTCGACGGTGGATGCGAACCTCGCCTATTTCCAAGCCCTAGCCGATCGTATCGGCAGTTTGAGCGAGAGCCAGCTGGCGGATCCACAACTCGGCAGCTCAATCGGCCTGCGGCTTGAAGACTTCGTCCCCATCCCCGACGGAATGCCTTCCGAGGTGGTGGCGTTCTACCGGAACTGCCATGAGACAAACCTTGGCGCGACGGTTCAGGCCCATATCGAAGAGACCGGAAAATGAAACTGTTGGAGGGCGGTCGAACCGGGCAGATCTGGCGTGGTGGCGATACCGTGATCAGGCCTTCCGGCGCGTGGACGCCGACGGTGCACCGGTTTTTGCGCCATCTGAGGAGCAGAGGCTTTTCGGGAGCGCCGGATCCCATTGAAATAACGGGGAACCAGGAGGTCATCAGTTATGTCGCCGGGCGCGTCTGCGAAGATTTGAGCGACCAATTTGTCGGATCGGAGCCCATGCTGCTTTCCGCAGCGAAGCTTCTGCGCGACTTTCATTCGGCATCTCAAGGATTTCTGGAATCGGATCGCGAGGTCCAGACATGGATGTTGCCGCCACAGGAGCCGCGCGAGATCGTATGCCACGGAGATTATGCGCCCTACAATGTCGCCACGGCAGGTCAGGCGGCTGTCGGCATCATCGATTTCGACGCCGCCCATCCCGCGTCGCGCCTTTGGGATTTGGCCTACTCGGTTTATCGCTGGGCGCCCCTATCCGATCCCGCCAACCCACATGTGGCATTCAACCTCGACGAACAGCTGCGGCGAGCGGAACTCTTCTGTGAGGCATATGGGGCGACGGTGGACGAACGGCTCCAGCTCCCCGAGATGATCTGCAGGCGGCTTCAGGCGCTGGTCGATTTCATGCTGGCGAACGCCTCGGCTGGAGAGGCGACATTCGCGGAGGACGTCGCCACAGGAGATGCCCGGCTCTATCTAAGCGATATCGACTATATCAGAAGCCATCGGGATCGACTGCTCGAAGCTCTGTGCTGACGCCTTCGCCAGGCTTCATATCTAGAGCCACTTCCTCCGACGGAAGAAACTGAAGAGAAACAGGCACAAGAAGGCGATAACACCAAGCACGACGAAATAGCCATATTGGAATTTCAGTTCGGGCATATCGCTGAAATTCATCCCGTAGATACCGGCGATCGCGGTGGGAACGGCCAGGATCGCCGCCCATGCGGCGAGTTGGCGGGCGATCGCCGTCTGCTCCGTCTGGCCAATCATCACGCTGGCCTCGAAGGCAAAGGCGAGAACCTCGCGTAGCGCATCGATATCTTCCTGAACCCGGCGCACGTGATCCGTCACATCGCGAAACAGCGACTGGAGCGTCGGATCCATGCCGGGAAGATCGATGTGCTCGTATCGCCGACAGACGTCTACCAGCGGCACCACGGCATTGCGGAGCCGCAGCAGCTTGCGCCGCAACAGGTAAAGGCGCTCGATGTCAGACTTTGCCAGCTGTTCGCGCAGCACCAGATCCTCGAGCTTCTCGACCTCCTCCTGCACGACCTCGATCACCGGCATATAATTGTCGACGATGAAATCGAGGATGGAATAGAGAATATAATTCTCGCCGTGGGCAAGCGCTGTCGGCGTGGCCTCGCATCGCTGCCGCACCGCGAGATACGAGGACGAGTCCCCGTGGCGAACGGAGACGACATAACCGCGACCGACGAACAAATGCGTTTCGCCGAAGATGATTTCGTCATCCTTCATGTGGGCGGTCCGGGCGACGATGAACATCGCGTCCCCATAAATCTCCAGCTTCGGGCGCTGGTGGGGCTGCGCTGCATCCTCGATCGCCAGCGGATGGAGATTGAACTCGGCCTGGACCTGGTGCAGCAGCACTTCATCCGGCTCGTGCAGGCCGATCCAGACGATGGCATTCTCCCTGCTTCGCCATTCGCCGGCCTCTTCTATCCTGATGTCGCGAATGCGTTGCCCATGCTGGTAAACGGCAGCAGCCACGACGCCGGGCCGTTCATACGGAGGCGATGTGGAACCGCCACCTGATTGCGCGGAAATACTGTCCAGATCCTTTAGCCGTTCCAAATCCTGCCGTCCTCCATTTCGCGCGGATCACAAATCCGCGGCCAGCCCCTCCGCCAGTCAGGCGCTCAACCGATCATAATGCTATTTCGTAAAACATGCATCATCCGCGTCGGTGCGGGGTCTGACCAGGCGCCTTCATCGTGGCCGGGCGCCGGGCGGCGTCATGTGTCCGTGGAAATATCGTCCCAATCCTGATCCATATAGCCGGTCAGCCAGTTGAGGGCATAATGCCGTTCGTAAACCACGCCCTTGTCCAATCCGGCAGGTGGCTCCTCTCCCTTCAGCCGCGCGTTCACTGCGGCCCAATCGTAGCGGTAAATGAGATCGGTAGCGTCGAGCAGTTCTTTCTGCGGACGCAGCTTGGCACGACGCATCAGGCCGTCGGTTCCCAGTTCGCGAAGTGTGTTGGCAATGAATGGCACGTCGCAAATATGGTCGGGGCGTTCAAGATCGGAAGTGATCCCGAGCGCCCATAACATGACGTGCACGCCCTCGTAGCGCCAGGCGAAGTTGGTCCGGTCCTGATCCGAGGGATCGGGATCGTCCATGAAGACCCGTTCTTTCGGGGTGAAAAAACTTGCGGCGTCGAACTGCCGGATGAGAGCCTGACCCATTTCGTGGTCGCCGGTCTCGCCTTTCACGGCAACGATCGCAAGCGCAATCGTGCGCTGAACGACAGCCTTTGTATTTCGGCGAGTGCTCTCGCTCTCGGGCTCGATGGTCGGCAGATGATCGATGGTCGGCACGCCTTCCGACTGAAGCTGGGCGATAGACCGGGCTTTGCGTGCCCCCGCCTCGTCAGCGGGTTGCGAAACGGCTGCCTGCACCGGAAGAATCAATGCAAGAAGGGCGGAATATATGCGCTTCATCATCTCTGGCTCCTGTCATCCGTGCCGCAGCATCGATAGGCATTTTGCTGCTTTAGCGGGAGCCGGAGCGCGAAGGCGGCAGCAGTTTTCCGGAAAACTGGTAAACGGCGTTTTTACATATGGAACAAATCGTTAAATTTTTTTGGATAAAAAAGTCCTTGGCCAATCCGATATGAAACCGGATGTTCGATGGGGGCTTTCAATGCGTCGTCCAAACATAAAATCGAGTTTGCTGTTGATTTTCAGCGGCATAGCTCTTCTTTTCGGGCTTGTCGCTTATCTCGCGGTCGACGGTCTTCGAAATACGAACGGCTCCACCGAAGAAATTGCGACCAACTGGCTGCCGAGCGTGCAGGCGTCGCAAGCGATCAATCTCGCCATGACGAATTTGCGCCTCGCCTATCGTGATCACATCATCGCGCAGTCGGATGCAGAAAAGAAAACGCGCGAAGAGGCCATTAAAGTCGCTGAGGATACAGTTGGCAAAGCGGTAGACGCCTATCTCCCGCTGGCTTCGTCCGACCACGAGCGCGAACTGATCAAGACGATCAAGGAGAGCGTTGGTGGCTACATCGCCAGCAGCTCGCAACTGCTCGTCCTCTCCCGGGCCAACAAGACCGAGGAAGCCGGGCAATATCTGGGTGGAGAGATGCGCTCGCATTCGGATAAGCTCAAAGAAGCAACTGCGGCCCTGGTCGAACTGAACGTCAGCGGCAGCAACAAGGCCGCCGAACTCAGCAAGGAGACCTTCGCCTCGATAGAATTCGAGCTGTTTGCCGCGATCGGCTTTGCGGGATTGCTCGTTCTCGGCGCCGTCGTCTTCGTTCTGACGGGCATCGCCAATCCGATTACCGGCATCACCGCCTCGATGCGGCGGCTGGCCGAGGGAGACACCGGTTCAGAGATTCCGTTCGCTGACCGCGCCGACGAAATCGGATCGATGGCGGGAGCGGTGGAGATCTTCCGCCAGGCCGCGATCACCAACAAGCGAATGGCAATGGAAGCCGACGAAAACCGCAACAGGGCGGAGGCCGACCGCCTTGCCGCCCAGCAGCAGGCGGAGGCTGACGCCTCGGAACGGCTGCGCATCGCTACCTCGGGTCTCGCCGCCGGTTTGAAGCGGCTGGCCGCAGGCGACCTCGCCTTCCAGCTCAGCGAGACCTTCGCCCCCGACTTCGAGGCGCTACGCCATGACTTCAACCAGTCCGTCAACCAGCTTGGCGCGACGCTGAGAGCAATATCCGACAGCATCGGCACGATCGACGAAGGCACGCGGGAAATTTCTTCCGGGGCGAGCGATCTTGCAAAGCGCACGGAGCAGCAGGCCGCCTCGCTCGAAGAGACGGCGGCCGCGCTGGAAGAGATCACGGCGAACGTGTCGAACTCCAGCAAGCGAACCGAGGAGACGCGCACGGTGGCCACGGAGGCAAATCGCAGCGCCGGGGTCTCCGCGGAAGTCGTTTCCCACGCCGAAGAGGCGATGGGACGCATCGAGACGTCGTCGCAGCAGATCTCCAATATCATCAGCGTCATCGACGAAATCGCATTCCAGACCAACCTACTCGCATTGAATGCCGGCGTGGAAGCGGCGAGAGCCGGCGAGGCCGGCAAGGGCTTCGCCGTCGTCGCCCAGGAAGTGCGCGAACTCGCCCAGCGCTCGGCAAGTGCGGCCAAGGAAATCAAGGGCCTGATCCAGAACTCCTCGAAGGAGGTGGAAGGCGGGGTCAAGCTGGTGCGCGATACCGGCCAGGCCTTGAAGACCATCGGCGGCTTCATTACCCAGATCAATCACCATATGGATTCGATCGCCACCTCAGCGAAGGAGCAGTCCATCGGCCTCAGCGAAGTCAACGTCGCGGTCAACCGGATGGACCAGACCACGCAACAGAACGCAACCATGGTGCAACAGTCGACGGCGGCATCCGATTCGCTCGCGCAGGAAGCCCAGAAGCTTCGCGAGCTCATCGCCCAGTTCAAGCTCGACGATGTGGCCACCAGCCATTCCTCGGCCCTTCGGTCGACGGCGAGAACGATGGCGCAGCCCGCTGCTCGTGCAGCCGTGCATGCGGTTGCGGCTCGCCGTTGAACCAGGCGGCAGCAGAAAACCAGACATGAAAAGGCGCCCGGCGATTGCCGGGCGCTTTCATTCGATCATGACGCGAAGGCCGGATTGCGCCGCGCGCCCATTCTCAACACGAAATAGATCGCCCCGCCGATGGCGACGCCGAAGAACCAGCCGTAGGTTCCCCACCAGTCCGGCAGGATGGTGGTGAAGGTCGGCAGGATCGATGAGAAGAGCACGCCAACCGCAAATGCGATGAAGGCATTGCCATGCCATCCGTTCTGGAACCGGAACTCGCCATTCTCATGATAGAGCGCTTCGACGTTCAGTTGGCTTCTCCGGATGAGATAGTAATCCACCATCATGATGCCGAAGATCGGCCCCATCGTCGATCCGATGAAATTGACGAAATGCGCCGCACCCGTCTCCCAGGGAGCAAACGGGTAAAGCACGAGAGCGATCAGGGCGGCGATATATCCGCCGCGTTTGAAGTTGATCTGGCGCGGGAATACATTGGCGAAGTCGAAGGCCGGCGACACGAAGTTCGCCACGACGTTGATGCCGAGCGTTGCGATCGCGAATGTCAGCGCGGCCAGCAGCGCCAGGAACCAGCTGTCGAATTTCGCCGATATTTGTTCCGGATGCAGCAGCACCTCTCCGTAGACCGTAAAGGCGGCGGTGGTCGTAACACCTGCGACCAGGCAGAACGCCAGAAGGTTGATCGGAAGCCCCCAGAGGTTGCCTTTCCTGAGAGCCTTTTCATTCGTTGCGTAGCGCGAGAAATCGCAGAAATTTAGGTAGAGAGCCGCGAAATAGGTGATCCATGTGGCGGCCACGGCGGCAAGCGCTGCAATCGAACCAGGCTCACCCGGCACGCCTGCATCCTTGGTCTTTTCGATCAGCACGTCGCGCGGGATTTCGGACCCGAAGGAGAAGGTGCCTGATTTGGCGACCAGATAGACTGCGAGCACCAGCATCATGATCCAGACGGCCGGACCGGCCCAATCCTGGAACTTGCGAACCGTTTCCATCCCACGCTGAATGATCAGTAGCTGCAGCGCCCAGACGATGACGTAGCAGATGACCTCGAGGGTCGAGTGGCCGAGGAAGTGGCTGTTCTGGTGAAAGGCGAGCAGGTTGTCGTTGCGGATCAGCAAGGCGACGATGGCGCCGGATGCGGCGGCGGTCTGCGCCCCGTACCAGAAGCAGGCGACCACCGCCCGGACCAGTGCCGGAACATTCGCCCCAAACGTGCCGAAGGAGGCGCGCGCCAGGACCGGAAAGGGTACGCCGGTGCGCACGCCGGCATTGCCGACCAGGCTCATCAAAAAGAAGATGACCAGAGATCCGATGCCGATGGCGATGACGAAATTGACGAAGCTGCCGCACAGCAGGAACAGGCTCGCCGCCAGATAGTAACCCCACAGGCTGTGGACGTCTGACGTCCAGACGTTAAAGATGCTGAATGCACCCCATTTACGCTCCTCGGCGGGTGCAAGATCCTCGTTGTATAACGAGGGAGACGGATTTCGTACGCTCATGAATGCCCTCCCCTATCCTTGAGGCCAAATCGACCACAGGCGGAAGTCTGCTCTTCATTTGTGCAGCTGACAATTTAATAGTCACATTGTACACATCTCTTGACGATGCCTCAGGATTAGCCATGTGCGCCTGCCTGAGACACCAGTTCTCATCATTGCGAGCCGACAACACGTCCGGCCAGCCGAAAGGGACTTGCGACTGCTGCGCCGGCGGCATCGAAGACATAGGCGCCAACGTCGCCGGCGCTCGACCGTCTCCCGCTTTCGAAGGAGGCAAGCTGCGCGCCGAACTTGGCAAGCGATGCGTAGCGGTCGTGCCCCAGCCCGTCGGACGCCTGGATCGACGTAATGTCGATGACCCGAAGCCTTTCCTTCAAGGCAGCCTCCCTGATGACGGGATCGTCGATATCGAGACGTCCGACACGCGCCCGCTCTCCCGCTATGAAGCTCGAGGCCACCAGCGCCCGGTCGTCCTTCGAAACGAGAAGAGATATCGGGATCGGCATCCGCCCGATATCCTTCAGCTGGGACCGGAAAACATCGATGTCAATGTCAGGGGCGGCCAGGATCACCGCCAGTTTATCGATGACGTCGTCACGATGCTGCAGTTTGAGCTGGCGCACGGTCTCCATGACCAGGAATCCTCCCATGCTATGTCCGAAAAGGATGATGCGTTTCACCTTTCCTGAAGCCGAGAGCGAGGTGACAAGCGAGTCCAGGTCGCTGCGCGAGGACAGCGCCGCATCGCGGTCGGCGACATAGCCTGCGACGGCGGCGGCCGATGGCCAGGAAAACAGAATCGGAGAGCCCGGAATATTGGCGTCCGCGGCGATCTGCGCGGTGCGAAACAACGCCTCTTGATAACTATAATTGTAGCCATGGACGAAGATGCCGACGGTGCCATCGGACTGCGTGGAGCGGAGCGCCTCCTCTACGAATGCGTCCTTTGGAAGCTGCTTGCGCTGGATGACGGCAAATTGGCGTTCGGGATCCGGCCTCGAGGTCGGATATGTGATCGCGGTGTCCTTCCGGTTGGGAGGGACCGAAAACGCATATTGCTCGTAGGTGAGATTGTCAGCCCATGCGCTCCCGAACCCGCCGCGCGCGGTATCGGGGTTCCTGTTTGTCGCAGCGAGCACGTTTACGCGGCTCGAGGCGGCTTCATCGGATTGAAGCGATGCATTGAGATGAACCGGCAGATGGACCGGGTTCAACACATCAGGCGACGGTCGTGTAGCGCAACCGGCAAGCATCGCCAGGCCGATCGCGACCAGCATCATCTTGGCCCCCAACGGAAACTCATTCAACCGCTGGCCCGTCATCGAGTTCTCTCCTTGGAAGCCAGGACCTGCAGCGGCCGCCGCGACGGCCGCATGCGATGGACGTCGAAGCCCGTGCTCACGCCTCTGCCACGACATCGGCCTGGACGACGCCTTCATCCCGCCGGATCCTGAACCACGCGACGTAGAGCGCAGGCAGGAACAGCAGGGTGAGCGCCGTTCCGACGACGATGCCGCCCATCATGGCGTAGGCCATCGGGCCCCAGAAGATCTCGCGCGAGATCGGGATCAGCGCCAGCGTGGCCGCCGCGGCCGTCAGCATGATCGGCCGCATGCGGTGTTCGGTGGCCTCGATGACGGCCTGCCAGGGCGCCATTCCTTCACTGCGCAGATGCTCGATCTGGACGACCAGAATGACGGAGTTGCGGATCAGGATGCCGATGAGCGCCAGCACGCCGAGGATCGCGACGAAGCCCATAGGAGCATTGCTCAGCAAGAGCGCCGCGACCACGCCGATCAGGGCCGTCGGCGCGACGGCGAACACCAGGAAGAGGCGGCTGAAGCTTTGCAGCTGGATCATCAGGATCGTCGCCATCGCAAACAGCATCAGCGGAGCAACCGCCGCGATCGGCCCCTGAGCCTCGGCGCTGGATTCGACCGCGCCGCCCACTTCCACCTTGTATCCCACCGGAAGGTTTTTCTGGAACTCTTCCACCTTGGGCTTGAGCTGGTCGACGATCGTGGCCGGTTGCGTCGGACCGACGACGGCTGCCTTGACCGTTATGGTGGGTTGCCTGTCGCGACGCCAGATCGTCGGCTGCTCGAGCTCGTAGCGGAAATTCGCCACGGCGGAGAGAGGCACGACCTTGCCGTTGGAGGTGGAGAGCTGCAGATTCTCAAGCGTCTGGATGGAGTCGCGCTCGGATGCCCTGGCGCGGCCGATGACGTTGACCAGGTAGATGTCGTCTCGAACCTGGGTGGCTGTCGAGCCTTCGACGATGCCGTTGAGGGCGGTGGCAATGTCTTCGGAGGATACGCCGAGCTGGCGCGCCTTGTCCTGCAGGACATCGACCTTCACCACGCGGGACGGCTCGTTCCAGTCCAGGACCAGGTTTGCCAGAAGCGGGTGTGATCCCATGACGCCGGCAAACTGCTGCGAGAGATCGCGGACCTTTTGAATATCGGGGCCGGTGACCCGGTACTGGACCGGCTTGCCCACCGGCGGACCGATGTCGAGAAGCTTGACGAAGGCGTCGGTGCCGGGGAAGGTTTTCGTCAGATAGTCCTGCAGTTCCGCCCGCACCTTGTCGCGCACGTCCAGCCCTTTGGTGACGATGATAGTCTGTCCGAACGACACGTCGGGCGTCTGCACGTCAAAGGACAAGATGAAGCGTGGCGCACCCTGGCCGACATAGGTCGTCCAATGATCGATATCCTTGTTGTCGGCCAGCATCTCCTTTTCGAACCTGGCCATCTGCCTGTTGGTTTCGGCAATCGAGCTGTTGTGGGGGAGGTTCCAGTCGATGACGAGCTCGGTCCTGTCCGAGTTCGGGAAGAACTGCTGCTGCACCAGCCCCATGCCGCCAATGGAAAGCCCGAAGACGCCGACCGTGAGGATGATGGTGACCCAGCGCCAGCGCATTGCCAGCCCCAGAAGCCAGGAGAAGATGGAAGCGAAGCGGCCCTTCTTCTCGTGATGCGATTTCATCGTCTTCGGCAGGATCGTGACGCCGAGAAGCGGCGTGAACAGCACCGCCACCACCCAGGAAACGATCAGCGAAACTGCGATGACCACGAAAAGCGTGAAGGTGAATTCACCGGCAGCACTGTTGTTGAGACCAACCGGAATGAAGCCGGCAACGGTGACGAGCGTTCCCGTCAGCATCGGGAAGGCGGTCGATGTATAGACGTGGGTGGCGGCCTTCCTCAGATCGTCGCCCGCCTCCAGACGGGCCACCATCATCTCGACGGCGATCATGGCGTCGTCGACAAGCAGCCCGAGCGCGATGATGAGCGCGCCGAGCGAGATGCGCTGAAGCGAAATGCCGGAATATTCCATCACCACGAAGGTGATCGCCAGGACGAGCGGAATGGAGATCGCCACCACCATGCCGGCGCGAAGACCAAGGCTGATGAAGCTGATGATCAGCACGATGACGATCGCTTCGAACAGCGCGCGGGTAAATCCGGACACCGCTTCGTCGACAACGGCCGGCTGATCGGAAACGCGGTGAACGTCCACGCCGATCGGAAGGTCAGCGACAACACGCTTCATCTGCGCGTCGAGCCCCTCGCCGAACTCCAGAAGATTGGCGCCCTGCTTCATGCCGATGGCAAGCCCGATCGCCGGTTGGCCGTCGAAGCGAAACAGCGACGAGGGCGGATCCACGTAGCCGCGTTTGATCGTGGCGACGTCACTCAGCGGAAAGAAGCGGTCGTTTATTCGGAGATTGATCGATCTCAGGCTGTCCTCGGAGGTGAATTGTCCGCTGACCCGCAACGCGATGCGCTCCGGCCCGGCGTCAACGAAGCCGGATTGAGTCACGGCATTCTGCGCCTGCAGGGTCTGGATGACCGACTGTTGGTCGATCCCGAGCGCTGCGATCTGGCGTGTGGAGAATTCGAGATAGATCGCCTCGTCCTGAGCGCCGACCACATCGACCTTGCCAACGTTGGGCACGGTCAGAACCTTGGAACGGGCATCTTCCACCAGATCGCGAAGCTGGCGCTGGGTAAGCCCATCGCTGGTGAAGGCGTAGATGTTTCCGAAGACGTCGCCGAAGCGATCGTTGAAGAAAGGACCGACGACCCCCGTGGGAAAATCGCCCTTGATGTCGGCGATCATGTTGCGGATGCGCAGCCAGGTCGGCGCGACATCCTTTGCCTTGGTGGTCGGCAGCAGCTCGACGAAGACGGTCGTCTGGCCGGCAACGGTCTCGCTCTTCGTGTAGTCGAGCGATTCCAGTTCCTGGAGCTTTTTCTCGATCCTGTCGGTCACCTGCCGCGTCACCTCATCGGCGGAGGCGCCGGGCCACTGCGCGGTGATCACCATCGTCTTGATCGTGAAGTTCGGATCTTCCTCGCGGCCGAGTTTCACGTAGGAGAAGGCGCCTGCGAGAATGAAGACGATCATGAAGTACCAGACGAGCGAACGGTGTTCGAGCGCCCAGTCGGAAAGATTGAAGGACTTCACTGGCTGATCTCCTGGTCGATCCTGATGGCCTGGCCATCTTCAAGTTTATGCACGCCTGCCACGACTACCCTTTCTCCGGGGACGAGCCCTTCGGTGACGCGAACGGTGCCGCCGTCTTCGACGTCGCCGTCGATCTTCACGCGGCGGAGCGATACCTTCCTGGCGGGAGCATCGACGATCCAGACGCTCGGGCCGTCGCTGCCGGCAAGGATTGCCGAGGAAGGCAGCACGATCTCAGGATCTGCAGCGATGGTTGCAGAAGCAGTGACGACCGAGCCGAGTCTGAAGGCCTCGGGCGGATCAGCGAGCGCGATCTTGGTTCTGCTCGTGCGGGTAGCGGTCTCCGCCTCCGGGGCGATCTCGCGCACGACGCCCGACGTGCGGATCGTCGGGGCGAGCTGCAGCGTCACTTCGAAGGGCGCGCCGATTTTCAGTTTCTGGGCGGCGGCCTGGGGCACGTCGACCACAGCGTCGCGCTTGTCCGGCCGGGCGATGGTCACGACCGTTTGGCCGGCCGACACCACCTGGCCGACCTCGGCCGAGGTCGCCGTCACCACGCCATCGAATTCCGCCCGCAGCTGCGCATAGCCGAGCTGCTCCCTCGCCTTGTCGAGATTGGCCTGCGCCTTGGCGACGGCGGCTGCGGCGGTTCGCCTTGCCTGCTCGGCCTCCTCGAGTGAGGCTTCGGTGCCGGAGCGCGACTCCAGCAGCGCGCGCTGGCGCTGCTCCGTCGTCACCGCGTTTCTGAGCTGGGCGTCGCTATTTTCCACGTCCGACTGCGCGTTGCGCACGGCAAGCTCCAGCGCCAGCGGATCGATCGCGGCAACGACATCATCCTTCTTGACGAGATCTCCGACATTGACGTTGCGGGCGATCATCCGTCCGAGAATCCGGAAGCCGAGTTCGGTCTCGATCGTCGGCTCGATCGTACCGGTCAGGCCTAGGCTCGTAGCGGCCATCTGCTTGACTGTCATCGACAGCACGGGACGGGGCGCTTCGTCCTTGCTTTCCTCCTGCGGTGCGCAAGAGGAAATCAGGGCCGTGCCCACCATCAGTGCGACTATGTTGAAACGAATACTCACTTGGAAGCTTCCTTGACATAAGACACGATTTCACCCGCCCTGAGGAACTTGGTCCCGTCGGTCACCACGACATCTCCTTCCGACACGCCCGACTTCACGATGAAGCTGCCGGTCTCGTAGCCAGCGACATCCACTGCCCTTGCCGAAACTGCAGAGGATGCGGGATCGACGATCCAGATGGCAGGCTTGCCGCCCTTGGACGTCATGGCCGACCAGGGAAGCTGGATGACGTCCTGCGAGACGTAATTGAATCTTCCGACGACGGGAGCGCCGAGAGGGATCGGAGCGTCGCTCGATATCGCGACCTTGACCTTGATGGTTCCGGTGGAAGAATCGATCGTCGGCGAAATCTCGCGAACCTTCGCCGCGATCTTCTGCGTCGGGTTCGACAGAAGGGTCACGGTCCCGTCGCCGTCGATCGGGCGCAGGAACGCGCTTTCGACCACCTCAAAGACGGCATCCCGGTCGCCGTCATGGGCAAGGGTGAAGACGACCTGGGCGGCCTGCGCCACCTGCCCGACCTCGGCGTTGCGCGCGGTGATCACCCCGTCGGCATCCGCCTTCAGCTCCGTATAAGACAGGGTATCCTGGGCGGTTTCGAAAAGCGCCTGCGCCGACTTCGTCGATGCCTGCGCGGTCAGAAGTGCCTCCTGCGCCTGGTCGAGTGCCGCACGCGTCGTCACCTGCGTTCGAAACAGGCTCTGCTGGCGGTCGTATGCGAGCTGCGCCTGGGTCTGTTGCGCCTCAGCCGACTGAAGATTGGCTGCCGCCACATCCAGGTCAGCCTTCTGCTCTTCCGGATCGATGCGCGCGAGGAGTTGCCCCGCCTTCACGGACTGCCCGACCTCCACCAGCCGCTCGATGATCTTGCCGCTGACGCGGAAGGACAGATCGGTCTGGACACGGGCGCGGACATCTCCGGTGATTGCGCCACCTTGGACCAACGGCTCAGGCTTGGCGACGACAACGCCGACCTGCCGTGGGGTTGGCTCAGTCGGTCCGCGCTCATCGCTGCATGATCCGAGACCGATGGCGCATACGATCGCTGTGGCGACCAGAATGGTTCTCATAGTTGACCTCTTGCTCTCAACGGCAGCTCCTATATAATTGACTGACGCATTAGTCAATGAAACTTTGTGCCGCAGGAACGAGGGCGTGCGCAACACGGGAGGCGAGGCAAATGGCAGCTCAGAATCAGAAGAAGATCACGCGCGCGGAACAGAAAGCGCTGCGGCCCATCCAGATCCTGGATGCCGCCTTCGAGGAGTTCGTGAGAAGCGGTTTCACCGGCACGCGCGTCGAAGACATCGCCGACAGGGTCGGCGTCACCAAGGGTACGGTGTACGTCTACTTCGAGACGAAGGAGAAGCTTTTCGAAGCCATGATCAACCACTTCTCCGTGCCGTTTCAGGAGCTGCTGGGGATCACCGCAAGCCTCAGCGGCAGCGCCACCGACCGGCTGCTTTCCATTCTCGGCCTGCTCTACGACCAAATCGCCGAGGATCGCACGACACGCGAGCTGACGCGGCTCGTCATTGCCGAAGGACACCGGTTCCCCGACCTGATCGACCGCCACCACGATCAGTTCATTGAGCCGATCATCGCCAAGGTCGACGCTCTCATTCTGGAGGGTGTGGCGTCGGGGGAGTTTCGCGAAATTCCGGTGGAATTCTCCGAAATCGTCGTCGCCCCCATCCTGACGACGACAGTTCTGCGGCTGATATTCGACGACCGCCGCGTGCCCACTCCCAACAAGGAGGCCTTCCTGCGGGCCTATTTCGACCTGTTGCTCAACGGCCTGCTTGCCAAGAACTGATCGCCGAATGACGAAAAATACCGCGCAAGGCACGTAGCTTTTCTCAAGTTTTTATGTAAAAACATCGAGTTAGCCATGCCTTCGAAGGTATGACCTCAATTCGTGACGGAAAAAGTGGAACGCAAAGTCAATCTCAAGGATGTCGCGCGCGATGCTGACGTATCGCTGAGCACGGCCTCGCACGCACTGAACGGAACCGCACCGCTGACAATCGAGGTGCGCGAGAGGGTTCTGGATTCGGCAAAACGCCTGGGTTACCTCGACCGCCGGAGGAAGAAGGCAACGATCGCGACCTTACGCGTCCTGCTTCTCGCCATTCCCGACGATGCCGCGCCGGAGAGCGACCTCAACCTGGTGAGCTGGACGATCCTCAACGGCCTTCGCAGGGAGTGCGAGCGCCGCGGCATCAGGATCGTGCCCTTTGTCAGCACCGGCCGTCGCATCGACGGCGCCCAGGTCAGGCAGATCGCCCTCTCCGAGCGCGCCGACGGCATCGTGGTTCTGAACGATGATCAGCCGGAACTCATCCGAAGCCTCGCCTCCCCTGATATGCCCGTCGTCATCGTCAACGGCGAAGACCCGGCCATGCTGGTCGATACGGTCACCCCCGAAAATCGCTTCGGGGCAAGGCTCGGCATCGAGCACCTGCTCGCACTCGGGCATCGCCGCATCCTGCACCTGACCTGGAAGGGCCGCACAACGATCCAGCGCCGATATGACGGCTTTACCGACGCCTATTTCGCCGCCCAGCTTCCCGTACCGGACGACATGATCGTCGAGGCCGAGGGATATGAGCCCAGGCACGGCGAGGCTGCCATCAACACGCTGCTCGACCGCGATCCCACGATGAAAGGGGCGACCGCCGTCTTCTGCGCCGCCGACAACCTGGCGCTCGGCTGCCTGAAGGCATTGGCCGATCGCGACATACGCGTGCCCGGAGCGATCTCCGTCCTGGGCTTCGACGACATCGTCCCCGGCGAATTCAGCCGTCCGCCGCTTTCGACAATCAGCGTTCCCACCGACAGGCTCGGTGCCGCCGCCCTGGCGCTCATCGAACAGAGGCTGATTGCCAACGATCCGCAGCGGCCCGCCCATCGCCTGGAACTCGGATGTCATCTCGTCCTGCGCGGCAGCATCGCGCCGCCGCGCTAGATGTTTGGGTCCCGGGAATTGTGCTGAATCCCTGGTATTTGCCTAAACAAAATTGGAGCGGTTCAGACGAATAGGTGTGAACTTTACTGCCCAGGCAAGGGTGCATGTCACTCAACAATCGACGACCGCTTGAGAGCATGTCCAAGACAAAGACCGAAGCGCGCCGCATGAAACAAGTTCAATGCGACGCGCCTCAGCCGGGAGGAAGACAGTATGGTTCTTCGGCGGCTGCGAGGAGGTCTTTCTCCACGCCAGCACCGTTCATTTCATGCCTGTTCCGGCGATGCCCGTGGTGATGTATTTCTGCAGGAACAGGAAGACGACGGTGACAGGCAGCAGGCTGAGGAACGTCATCGCCAGGATATAGTGCCACTGCACCGAGAACTCGCCCTGGAACGCGTTCAGACCGACCTGCAGGGTGAAATTCTCGCGGCTATTGAGGACGATGAGCGGCCAGAGGAAATCGTTCCACCGCCAGAGCACCGAAAAGATCGCCAGCACCGCGAGAGCCGGTGCCGTCAGCGGCAGGATGATGCGCCAGAAGATGCAGAATTCGCTCGCCGCATCGACGCGCGCCGCCTCTATCAGCTCGTCGGGTATGGTCAGCATATATTGCCGCAGCAGGAAGACGGCGGTCGGAGAGGCGACCGTCGGCAGGATGACGCCCCAGAGATTGTCGGCAAGCCCGACCCCGACGATGACGAGATAGGCCGGCACCATGACGACAGCGAGCGGAATCATCAAAGTCGAAATGATGATGACGAAGACCGTCGTATCACCAGCAAATTTGTATTTCGATAGGGCGAAGGCCGCCATGGCGTTGACGATCAGCGTCAGGAGCGTTGCGACGAAGGTGACGAACACCGAATTCTTGAGGAAGGTCAGGAAGTTGAAGCGCGTCAGCGGATCGGTGTAATTCTGCGTGGCGACCGTCAGCTTCTGCACCGGCGTCATCCCCTTGACGTCGACGCTGACGGGTGGTCCCGGATTTGCGGGGTCGACCATCTGGGCCTTGAGGCCGATGCGGCGGACCATGGCCATTTCACGCTGCTGGCCGTCGACGGTAACCTGCCAGAGGCTGAGCGGCTTGTCGAAGCCGGGCACGGTCTGTTCGACGGCGGCCCGGGGAAGCAGCGTCGGCGGAAACCGGGTGATCTCGGCGGCCGGCTTCAGCGAGGAGAGGCCCGCCCAGAGGACCGGAAGCAACACCACAAAGGTTCCGCCGATCAGCCAGACCCATGACAATATGTCGGTTATATCGATGCGTCCGGCCCGGCGTGTGCGCGTGAAAAAGCTGATCGGGTTCATCTCAGGACTCCATTCGCTTGCCGATGCGCAGCTGTATGAGGGTGAGAACCAGAAGCACCAGCCCCATGAGAACCGATGCCGCGGATGCGAGACCGAAGAGGCGAAGATCGCTGCCGAACGCCATCTGGTAGATATATTGGACGATGAAGCTGTTGGCCGTGCCCGGACCGCCGCCATTGGTCAAAACCCAGGCCTCGTCGAAGATCTGGACGGATTTGATCATCAACAGAATGAACACGACCAGCAGGTTCGGCGCCAGCAGGGGAAGCGTGATCCTAAAAAGCGTGCGGCGTGGCGAGGCGGCATCGATGGAGGCAGCCTCGTAGAGCTCCTTCGGAATGGCCTGGAGGCCGGCCAAGAGGATGAGGGTGTAAAAACCCATATGAAACCAGACCGACACCACGACGACGAAGAAGCGCGACCAGCCGACATCGAGCAGGAAGATTTCAGGGGGAACGCCGATCATCTGGAAGAAGGCGTTCAGCAGCCCGTTGCGATCGAGGAACCATTTCCAGATGAGGCCGATGACGACGGGAGACAGCAAGACGGGATAGAAGAACATCGCCCTGAAGAAACCACGCGCGACGATCGCCCGATTGAGGATCAGCGCCGTGATCAGCGCCACCAGCAATGTGGCGACAACATTGCACGCCACGAACCAGAGCGTGTTCCACACGGCCGTCCAGAACAGCGATTCCTGGCAGGTTCCCGGCTGCAGATAATTGCCGCAGGAAAGCAGCGTGCGGAAATTGTCCAAGCCGACGAAGGGGCGCTCCGACACGAAAAGATTGGTGCCGCCGGTGAAGGCGTAACCAATCGCAATCGCGATCGGAAGGAACGTGAAGATGGCGAACAGAACGAGGTTCGGCGCCAGGAACAGCCATGGCATGCGCTTGCGGCCGAAGATGCGCTCGATCGCATTCATCGGCGCTTCGACCACCCTCATCGCCGCTTCGCCTGCCTGGGACAGCAATACACCTGCCTTGAGCGCCGCCATGTTCAGCGCCTCCCCTGTCCGGGCCGCCGGGCAAAAGCCAGGCCGCTTTCGGGATCGAACAGATGAACCCGCCCCGGCACGGCGTCGATCAGGATGTGATCCCCAGGCGCCGGCGCGAAATGGCCGGCCTCATGAATGATGATCTGCTCGTCCTGTCCTGCAAGTTTGCCATAGACATAGGTCTCGGTGCCGAGGCCCTCGTGATACTGGACGATGAACGGCAGGCCCTGCTCGCTGGAGCGTGAAAAATGCGCGGGCCGGATGCCGGCGAGAACGGCCTGGCCGACAGCAATGCCGGTAGGATCGACGTCGCTGACGATCTTGCCGCCATTGCCGACATCGATGGTGACGCCGCTTTCGTCGATGCCTGATACCTTGCCCTTGATGATGTTCATGCGCGGCGAGCCAAGGAAACCCGCGACGAAGAGATTGCGCGGGCTGTCGAACAGGTCCAGCGGTGCCCCAACCTGCTCGACCCGCCCGGCGCGCAGCACGACGATCTTGTCGGCCATCGTCATCGCCTCGACCTGGTCATGCGTGACGTAGATCATCGTCGTCTTGATGTCGCGGTGGAGCTTGGTGATCTCGGCGCGGGTCTGGACGCGCAGCGCCGCGTCGAGATTGGACAGCGGCTCGTCGAAGAGGAAAATGTCAGGTTCGCGCACGATGGCCCGGCCGATCGCCACGCGCTGGCGCTGGCCGCCCGAAAGCTGCTTCGGACGCCGGTCCAGATAGGGTTCGATCGCCAGCATCCTGGCAGCCTCGGCAATCCGCGCCTCGATCTCGGCGCGTTTGAACTTCAGGTTCTCCAGGCCGAAAGCGAGATTCTTGCGAACGCTCATATGCGGATAGAGCGCGTAGGACTGGAAGACCATCGCGATCTTGCGCTCGGCCGGCGAGAGCGCGCTGACGTCGCGCGCCCCGATCGCGATTGCGCCTGAGGTCACCTCTTCGAGGCCGGCGATGACGCGCAGCAGGGTAGACTTGCCGCATCCCGACGGACCGACGAAGACGACGAACTCGCCGTCCTTGATATCGAGTTCGACGTCATGCAGGACTTTGACCGAGCCATACGACTTGTTGACGTTGGAAAGCTTCAGTTCTGCCATGCCCCACTCCCATCAGGTGCCGCCGTTTCGAAGACGGCGTCGTTTTTGTTCCAGCCTTGCGGCAGCGGTGTCGGCCTTGTGACCCGCACCTCGTTCATCAAGATCCCGGTGACCCCCGCCACGTAGACGGCCGGCATTCCTCCCGGATAGTGCTCAAGACCGATCACCCGGCCGTCCGACCCGCGGGTCCAGGCATTAGCACGGCCGCCGCCATCGGCTTTCGGGGAAAGGTCCGCGTTTGTCGGACGCAGGTCGTAGGACCGCGCAGTGCCGAGTTGCCCAGGCTGCTGGTCCAAGGCGATGCGTGCCAGCGATGCGTTGCCGATGCCGGCCGACGAGGTCGAAATGACTGTGATCGCCCCCTCCATCCGCCCGGTTATGTCCTCGACGATGAGATTTTCGATGGCGCCCGCCGTGCGTTCCGTGACACGGTCGACAACATTGACCGTCAGCGCCTCCCCCGAGCCCCAGAAACCATCGGGGGTCTCGCGGCACTCTACCGCAATTCTCGAAAACCTGACGTTGGATATCCTGCCGCCGTCGCGGGAAAAGACGCCGAGCGCCCTGTTGGAGGAAGAGACGCTGCAATCCTCGAACACGACGTTGGTAACGTCGCCATGCGTTTCCGTGCCGATCTTCAGCGCGCAGCTGAGGCTCTGAACGGAGCAACGGCGGACGAGAATGTTTTCACATCGCCCGATGGCGACACGGTCGGGACCGATGCTCGTCTTCAGGCATATGCCATCGTCGGCCGTCGATATCCGGCAGTCCTCGATGACGGCGCCGCGGCAGGCATCCAGCACGATGCCATCGGTGTTGGGAAGGCGGCGGTCGTTGTCGATGGTCACGTTCGTGACGGCGACATCGGTGCAGTTGACGAAGTGCAACGTCCACATCGGCGAGCGGCTGATATGGATGGAGCTGATCTCGACCTCGTCGCAGCCTTCGAAGACGACGACACGGGGCCGAAATTCGGCCGGGATGAAGGTTCCAACGGTCTCGTCGTCCCCCACAATGAAGCTGTCGCAACCGGCTTCGATGCGACCCGCTCCCGTCAGGCTGATCCGCCGCGCACCGCTCGCGACGATCATGCCACGGTCCGACTTTTCGGCAATCACCGAAACGGTCGTATGCGTGTAGGCGGCATAATCCGGAACGGGACGCAGGATCGCTCCGGCGGCCAGATGAAGGTCGACGCCGGATTTGAGCTGGAGCCCGCGGCAGACATGGATGCCGGCCATGAGCTCCACGCGTCCGCCGCCCGAAGCCGACAAGCCGTCGATGGCCGCCTGCAGGCGGACCGTATCGTCGCCCTCTGCCGGCTCGATCGCGACAAGGGACACGGGGCTCATTGGCGCTCGCCGTTCTCGAGAAAGACTTCCGTCAGGAGCAGCATGGTCAGCGCCTGGCCATAAGGCGTCGGCACGTTGGGGATGCGCCTGTAGAAATCGAGGTCATGGCCCATCGGCGTGCCGTCCGAGACGCCGTGGACCACGCCTTCTTCGTCGATCTGCGCCAACACCGCCGCAAGAGCGCGCTCCGCATGGGCCCTGTCGTCCTTGTCGAGAATGCCGGCATCGATGGCGCGCAATATGCCATAGGCAATGCCTGCCGTGGCTGAGGTTTCCAACGGCGAAGACGGATCGTCCAGAAGCGTGGTGAACATGCCATCTGGCCGCTGGTATGCTTTCAAGGAGCGCACCTGGCTGACGAGGACGTTCGACAGAAAACGCCGGTCCTTCTCGCCGAGCGTCGGAACGAGATCGAAGAGCTCGGGGATGGCGACCGTGATCCAGGCGTTGCCGCGCGCCCAGAACGCATTGGCGAAATTGTGCCGCCCGTTGAAGGTCCAGCCATGATACCAGAGCCCGCTGACCGGATCGGAAAGGTAACGGGTGTGGATCACGAACTGATAGACGGCCTCGTCGATCCATTCACTGCGTTCGCAGAGCACGCCGGCCCGGGCGAGAAACAGGCAGGCCATGAACAGCGTATCGTCCCACAATTCGCCGTCGTTGAGGCGCTCCTTGACGACGTGCTGAAAGCCGCCGTCTTCGGTCTTTGGCAGTTCCTTGACGAGCCATTCGGCCCAGTCCTCGACGAGAGCGCGAAAATCCGGACGGTCGACATGCTGGACGAGGATCGCTAGCGGCAGCATCGGCGCCGTGCTGTTGATCTGGCGCGGCGGCAAGCCGCGTTCGATCTGTCCGGCATACCAGGTCACCAGTTCCTGCAGCGCTTTCTGATCATTGGTGGAAATGGCGCGCCGCAGGAAGCCGTAGAGACCGACGCCGACTTCCCAGTCCCATTCGTCGAACTGGATTCCGGAGGCGGAATTTCCGGTCACGAGACCTTCCTTGATGCCCCTGAGCCGGCTGAAAGCCGTTGCCACGCGATCGATCGTCGTCAGGAGCGCGGCGTTATCGACAGATGTTGTGTTCATGTTGGAGACCTATGTTTCAAGAGTAGAAGGGTCCGTCAGTGCCGGCGCCGGAGGCAGCACTGTCGTGTGTGAGGATCGGGTGCGGCTGATCGTGGGTGAAGGGCCTCGCCTCGCCGCCGATCGAAAGACCGTCGGCATAGGACAGGCAGATCGCCGGGCCACTCGGCGGCGTCAGGGAGAGGCGCCGAAGCCCGGGATCGAAGGAAACCGTCGTCCGGCACAGGCGTTCGGTGAATGCCTTGAAAGCGTCGCCATCGCCGCATCCGACGATACCAGCCCAGCCGCAAAGCGGTCCGTGGGAGCGTGCCTCGCGGCCGGCGGTCGGGCCGTCGGTGATCAGCTCCAGCCCGTTCGACGCCCAGAGGGCGGAAAATCCCCTGCCCGATCGCGCGATGAGCCACTTGTCTTCGATGATGAGATCGTCCAGGCCGTCGCGGCCGATATAGGCGTGCGTCCATGCATGGCGTGCGTCGCTTGTGTCCTCGACCAGCAGGGCGACGTCGCAATGCTGGGCAACGCGCGGCAGGATGCCATTGCCGGCCCAATAGGATGGCCTTTGATTGCCCCAGGGATCGTCCTCGCCGGGATGGTTGATCCACAGCCTCGCCATCGGGTGGCCGGCCAGCCGGATGTCGAGGACATGTTGCTGATGCCCCTTCTGGCCGGTCTTATGATCGACGACCGTCGAAAGCTGCGCCGCCTCGTTCTTGAACAGCACGAGTTTTCCGCTCTCGAGGCCCTGGCTGTAACGCGCCTCGACGCTTCTTGCGCGCGAGAGCGCGGCAAGCTCGGCCAGATCGGCGGGCGGCTCGTAGCCGCCGGCGCAGAACATGGTCAATGCCGCAACGCCGTTGTTCAACCAACCGGTTCCAAAGGCGACCTGGGCGAAGGGCGCAAGCTCGGTCAGCGGGCCGGCACGCAACTCCTTGTCGTAAGCGCGCCCCTGCGATCCGGCCGGAACGCCTGCGAGCGAATGCAGGGCGATCATGCGGAAGATGAGATCGATCTGGGCGCGGGCGCGCGCTGACATCGCCATCTCGGCCCAGCGCTCCAGTGCCAGCAGGCCAATGAAGTCGATCGGGTAATAGGCCGCCGAGTTCCACTCCGCCAATCCATGGGCTTCGACGCTGTCGAACCAGCGCCCGAGCCGCTCGCCGGCGATTTCCGCCTGCTGCCGCCCCGTCCGGCCCGAGGCTGAAAACACCTCGTCGGGCAGAAGAAGTCCCGCCAGCAGCTGGCTCGTGTGAAAGCAGAGCACATGGTTCTCACTCCAGAACCACATCGCGTCGTTGCCCGGCTCGTCGACCCAGTAACGGTAGGAACGAACGGAATGCCGAATGCGAGCGACCACGGCATCGGACATCCGGTCGGCATAGGCACCGAGTAGCCACAAGAGCGGCACCATGATGAAATCCGAGCAATCCTCCCGCGCATCGATGGAGGCGAGTGTCGCGTCGATGATGCGATCGAAGCTTTCCTGGTCGTGGTGACCGGTTTCCATCATCGCAATGAGGCGCCCGACGCGGTTTGCGCCGAAGCGGGCGCTGTATTCGAGCGCCTGCCGCTTGCGGGCGGCGAGCGATGCCTCTGATGGCAACGGTGAAATGCTGCTCATGAAGGCAGCATCGATGACGCGGGTGACCGAGCCCGTGCCGGAGCCGATCGTCATGTGGACGCCGTGATAACCGTCCGCAATGCCGCAGACATCGTCGGCCGTGAGGCTGCTCTGATGGGCGCGCAGCGTCAATCGTGAGTGCGCGAGAACGGGCCGTTCGTGACCATGGCCGATGACCTTGATCTCGACAGGCAAGTCGCGTTCGGGCGCGGTGCCGAATATGATCTCCAGCGGCTGATTGACGAAGACGTCGCGGGCCGGGCGGACGCCACGGGCAAGGGCCTCCAGCTCGCGGACCTCATTCTGATCCAGCGATACGGGCAACAATACGCAGAGTGGCTCCTCGTCCAGCATCTCGAGCTCGAAAAACCACGTCGTGTCGCGCTCGGCGAGGTCTTCGGTGTGAACGAGAATCTGGTTGTCGCCAGTTTCAAGGGACAGGCTTATGTCGGTCGCGCTCTCGAGATTGCGCTTGAAGGGTTCGAAGCGCACCACCTCCTGCCCGTTGACCCATATGCGAACGCCGCCGCAGGTCTTCAGTCTGAGATTTAGCGTTCGCGCAGTCTCCGTCCTGAACGTGCCCTTCAGCCATCGCCTGAGATGCGTCGGCACATGCCAGAAGCCGGTGAACTCGACGCGGCGGTTCGAGCCGGGAAGATTGAGGCTTTCGGTCGGCCAGGAGGTGTCGGGCGAGAGCGGCCGCCCCACCATGGTGGACCAGAAGGCCTTGCGGCAGGGCAGGTCGCCGACATCGACGAAACCGTTGATGAAACGATAGTTCACGCGGTCTTCGGCCGGCGCGGGCTCGCCGGGAAAATAGCTGGCGATGAGGCCGGAAACGGCCCATGCCGTGATCGTTTGCCTCTCAGCCACGCTGTATGCTGGCGCCATATCGTCCGGCTGCTTGATGCATTCCGTTTTCACAGACCGCCTCCTCCGCAATCCTATGAAAATATTTTCATTAGGTTTTTGTGCGCGCTATTTTTGCATATTGCTCAAAAACATCGCTATTGCCGCAGAAAATAGCTTGACGGAACGAATGTCAAGTATATGAAATTGATTTATCGATGGCCGAGGCCGCGATTGATGAAAATGTTTTCATGGGAGGATGAAAATGAAAACCTATCTTTCAGGTGCCTTCGCAGTGGCGCTGGCTACCGCTTCTTTCGCATGGTCCGGCGCGGCCATGGCGGAAACCAAGACAATCACCTTTCTGTTCACCGACGACGACCAGGCTTACGTCGAGCGGATGGAAGCGCTCAGCAAGGAATTCGAGACGGCGCATCCAGACATCAAGGTCAATTTCGTCTCTTCGGGCTATGATGCGGTCGCCAAGCAGCTGCCGGTACAGCTTGCCGTCGGCGAAGGCCCTGACATCGCCAAGATCACCGACTGGCAGCTTGCCCCTTATTACCTCGACATGCGTCCCTACATGAAGGACCCGGATGGCTTCGCCAAGCTGCACGGCGACAGCCTGAACACACTTCGCTTCCCCGGCGTCAACGATCCGCAGTCGATCAACGGCTATATCGCGTCGCAGACCTTCAACCTGCCCTTCGTCAACAAGACGCTGTTCGAACAGGCCGGCGAACCGCTTCCGAAGCCCACCGCCACGCTGAAGGACATCGTCGAAGCCTCGGCGCGTGTTGCCAAGGCGACCGGCGCTCAGATCCCCTTCACGATGGATCGCTCGGGCCATCGCTTTTCCGGCGCGGCATTCTCCTACGGCTCGAACTACGTTAAGGACGGCAAGTTTTTCTTCCCCGACGATGCCGCCAAGCGCTATGTCACGGATCTCTACGGCTGGACGAAGGACGGCTCCTTCCCGAAGGAAATGTGGGGTGCTGCCGGCGGAACCCAGTACAAGAACATGGGTGACGAGTTCGTCAACGGCAACGTCGTGACCTATCTCGCCGGCAACTGGATGGTCAATCCGTTCCAGAAGAAGATCGGCGACGCCTTCGACTGGACGGCGATCAGCGCGCCGTGCGGCGATGCCGGCTGCTATGCGATGCCGGGTGGCACCGCGATCGTCGGCTTCAAGCGCACCAAGTCTCCGGAGGCCGTTGCCGCGTTCATCGAATTCCTTGGCTCTGAAAAGGTCCAGCGTGAAATCGCTGAAAACTACGTCATCCTGACGGGCGCCGACATCAAGGACCCGCAATACAAGCTCGAGAGCAAGAATGCCAAGGAGGCGATGGCCGTCTTCCTCGGAAGCCGCAATAGCGTGCCGCAGGCAGCCCGGGACCTGGAACGTCTCAAGGGATCCTCCGCCATCTATCAGCTCATCGTTCAGAGGATGAGCCAGCTGATCGTCGGCGAACTCTCCCTCGACGAGACCTTCAAGGCAATGAGTGCCGACGTCGACAAGGTCAACGAGGCGCTCGCCGCCAAGTAACCGGTCACGCGTTGTCCCGCACAATGCGCGCATGCTGCAGCCACGGCCTCGCAACAGGGCCGTGGCTTTTTCGTTTCGTGCATGGCGCCTCCGCTGGCGAAGGCGTCGTGACATCCGGTTCGGGAGAGGCTATAGGCGTTGTCAGCCTTCGCCGGCTCGCGGGCGCCATGGTCAACTCACACATGCCGGCAACCCGGTTACGTCCGGCGACCCAGCGACTGTCTACCTTATAGAGGTGCATTTCCATGCCGATGGGCTCCGAGCATCCGCTGCGAAGGGAACTTCACAACGAGCTCCACGCGCGGCCGTCGCTTTACTTCGATGGCGACACGGATGTGTGGCACGTCGCCATCGTCGGAGAAAATGCCCCTCCTCAGATACCGAATTCCCTGCCGGGGCTGGAGGATGTCTCCACGACCCGCGAGGGCAACCACGGCATCGGCCGCATCGGCGACGGCCGGCTGAAGTGGGAGGCGCATACCGAGTTCCTCACCCTGACCTTCGTCGTTCCCGCGTCGGCCGAACCCGGCAGCAATCCGCCTGAAGCCTTTCAGGCCTGCTGCCGCCAGATCAACGGGAAGATCATCGCGGCCGTTCGCGTGCTGGTGCGGGACGAGAAGGACGGGCAGCGTCCGGAAAAACCGAGGCTCGACTATGTCGCCTCTCAGGTCGGCGGCGGCGACGCGGAAGTGCATTCGAACTTCCGGCTGACCGATAGCGGTTTCGTCGAATTTCTGTTCTTCAACCGCAACCTCAATGCCTATCGCACCGGCCGCATGGTCAGGCGTTTCCTGGAGATCGAGACATACCGGATGATGGCGCTGCTGGCGTTGCCGATGGCCCGCGAGACGGTCTCGAAGCTCTCCGTCTTCGACCGACGCCTCGACCTGCTGATCGCGCATATGCAGAGTGCGATCAAGGTCGACAAGGCACTGCTTTCCGAGGTGACCAGGCTCTCTTCGGACGTTCTCAACTTCTCGGCGCTCGCCCGCCACCGCTTCGGCGCGACGAAAGCCTATGCCGAAATTGTCGCGAGCAGAGTGTCGGAGCTTCGTGAGGAACGTGTCGAACAGCGCCAGCGGCTCGGCACCTTTATCGATCGGCGCTTTCAACCAGCCGTCCGCTCGGTCGAAGCCGCCGAACGCCGCCTCGATGAACTGGCCGAACGCGTCAGCCTTGCCGGAGACCTCCTTAGAACCACCGTGCAGGTTCAGCTCGAAGATCAGAACGCATCGTTGTTGACGTCGATGGAAGAACGGGCTCGCATCCAGGTGCATATCCAGCAGGCGGTCGAAGGCTTCTCCGTCATCGCCATCACCTATTACACCGTCGGCCTGGCGAAGATCTGCCTCGAAAGTATTTCCGAACTGGGTGTCGATCCCCACGTGGCGAAGCTCGCCGTTCTCGGCGCCATCCCGCTCGTGCTCTTTGCCGTCTGGACAGCGGTTCGTCACGTTCGCAAGAGCATTGCCGGCCACTCCGCCGGTCCGGCATCCGGAAGCCACTGAAGCGACGCCAGACATTCGCTCACCGCCGCCCTTTCGAGGCGGCGGCGTTTGCTTGCCTGCATCCGAACGTCAGGATGCCATCGCGTAGTGGCGATGTTCCGCCGCCCGGCCGCTGCCCGTCCTGAACCGCCGCAGCAGCTCGGCGAGGCTTTCGGTTTCATGTGTCAGGCTCTGGGCGGCCGCCGTGGTCTCTTCGACCATTGCGGCGTTCTGCTGCGTCACCTTGTCCATCTGGTCGCCGGCGGCCGAGACCTCGCGCAGGCTCGTCGCCTGCTCGCGGGCGGCAACGGCGATCTCGGCCACGGTCGCATTCATGGCGGTGACCTGCTCGACGATCTGTTCGAGCGAGAGGCCGGATTCACCCACCAGCTGGACGCCGGTCTTGACCTGCGCCGAGGAGGTGGAGATCAGCTGCTTGATCTCCCTTGCCGCGTTGGCGGAGCGCTGGGCGAGCTCGCGGACTTCCTGGGCGACGACGGCAAAGCCCTTGCCTGCCTCGCCGGCGCGCGCCGCTTCCACGCCGGCGTTCAGCGCCAGCAGGTTGGTCTGGAAGGCGATCTCGTCGATGACGCTGATGATGTTGCCGATCTTCGACGACGAATTTTGAATTTCCGTCATCGCGTCGATGGCGCGGGCAACGATCTCGCCGCCCTTTTCGGCATTGGTGCGGGCCGTTGCCACGACACCCTGCGCGCGGCTTGCGCCCTCCGCCGTTCCGTTGACGCCGCGGGTCACGTCACCCAGCGCCGCGACGGTCTCCTCCAGCGAGGCTGCCTGCTGCTCGGTGCGGCGGGCGAGATCGTTGGACGCCGTGGAGATTTCCGCAAGGCCGGACCGGATGGTGGCGACGGCGCGAATGACCGAGTCGACCGCCTCTTCGAGGCTCGCGACCGAATTGTTGAAATGATCCCGGATCCTCACATAGCGATGGTCGACTTCGCCGACGCGGACGGTGAGATCGCCCTTGGAAAGCGCGTCCAACCCGACGGAAATCTGGCGGAAGGCATGCTCCATCACCTGCGCATCGCTGAGCCGCTCGGCCTCCTGGCGGAGCCGCTCTTCCTCGGCGGCAAGACGAGCGCGTTCGGCATTGGCTTCCGCGATCAGCTTGGCGCGCCCCGTTTCCTGGAAAACCTTCAGCGAACGCGCCATGGCCCCCAGTTCGTGGCGGTGCTCAACGCCCGTTATCACGATCCCTTCCTCGCCGCGGGCAAGCTGCTCCATGGACTGCGCCATGTTACGGACCGCAGAGGAAATCAGCCGGCCGACGAAATAGGAAAGGACGAGACCGATCACGATCAACAGCCCGCTGATGACCAGCGTCGTGCTGGTCGCAGAGGCAACCGTCGCGTCTACAGAACCGTCCAGCGTCTTCTGCGCGCCCGTGACGGTGGCCTGCAGGTCCTTGAAGCCGCCTGATATTTTCGGAGCGAGCACGCTGAGCTGCGTCTGGCGAATATTGCCGGAGGCCTGCAAGACGTCCTTCATGTCGCCGAGACGGGCGGTGTAGTTCTGCATGAGCTGGCCGGCGCCCATCAGGCGCTTCTTCTGCAGTTCGTTCTTCGCGGCCTTGGCGGCGGCTTCGTTGAGCGTGACCGCTTCGGCGAGTGCCGCCTGCGCGGTGTCATAGGCCGCAAAATCGTTGGAATGCACGAAGCGCTCGGAGAAATAGAGGCTGCGGTTCAAAGCCTCCAGCGTCGCCGCCGTCATCTGCAACAGGGCCACATCGTTCTGGCGCCAGGCGCTGCGCACGACGTCGTTGAGCGCGATGCTGGTCCAGGGGCCGAATTCGGTGACCTTGGAAATCAAGGCGTCACGCCTGGCCTGAAGGGAGACGATCTGTTCGAAAGCCTTGCCGTAGGCGGCAATGTCTTGGCGGATCGCCGCAAGGCCGGACTGCAGGTCCTTGTTACCGGCAAAACGCGGGTCGTCGGCGTCGAACGCTTTCACACCGGCGCGGAAGCGGTCGACGACATCCTGCGTCGGCGTGGAGCGGAAGGCTTCCGCCGACATCTGAATCTCGTTCAGCTGGTCGCTGTAGTCCGAGATGGCGAGACTTTGACCAGCCGTGGCGCGATAGGACGCGAAGATGGAGGCGAGCCCGTTCATGCCCGAGATCGCGCTGACCGTGAGCAGGCTCATCAACAGGATCAGCGGCACGAAGCCGGAGGTGATCTGCGCGCGAATGCCGAATTTATTCCAGATATGCAACATCATAGTCCTCTTATGCTCACTGGCTCTTCGGCAGATAGGTGGCAATGTTCTCAGGTGTGACGAGTTCGAAGGGAACGTTGTTTTCGCGCGGCACCTTCTCTTTGCGAATAAGCTTGACGGCGGCATCGACAGCGGCAGCGCCCTGCCCGACGGCGCTCTGGAGAATGGTGACGTCGAGATCGCCGGCCACCATCGCGGCGAGCGCGTCGTCGGTCGCATCGACGCCGGCGACGACGACATCCTTCATCGGCATGCCGGCTTTCTTCATGGCCCGGATCGCGCCGAGCGCCATCTCGTCATTATTGGCGATGACCGCATCGAACTTGACGCCGGCCGACAGCCATTCCTGCATCTGCTGGTCGGCATAATCGCGCGACCAATAGGCGGCCTGCCGCTCGACGATCTGAAGGCCCTTGCAGTCCGGCGTGGCGATGACGTCGGAGATGTCCTGGGTGCGGGCGCGGGCCGCCGCGTGGAAGGGTTCGCCCATCAGCACGACGACGCGGCCTTTGCCTTTGAGGAGCGCGCAGACCTGCTTGGTCTCCAGCGTTCCGGACTCCTTCTCGTTGGAGGCGACCACCACCTGATTGTCCGGCAGGTCCAACAGGTTGGAAGGAACGTTGTTGATATAGATCAGTGGAATACCGGCATCTGCCGCCATCTTGGTCATTTGCGGCCCGAGGTCGCCATCGGAGACCGCAAGGATGATCGCGTCGACCTTGTCGGCAATGAGCTTCTGCACCTGCTGCTTCTGGACTTCGTTGTCGCCCTTGGCATTCTCGGTGACGAGCTTGAGGCCGGATATCGTCTGCCCATGCGAGACGACGCCGTTCAGAAGCACCGTTCTGAATTTGTCGAGATCGGACATCGAAACCCCGATCGTCTGGGCATGGGCAGCAGAGATCGATATCGCCAAGGCGATGGATGCAAGCGTGGCCGTTTTCATGAATTCCCCTGCACAATTCGTATATGAAATGCGTTATTTCAAATTTTGGTTAAATTTTACTTTTCGGCCGGAAGCAAAAGTTAAGCGCGAGGCTATGATTGCGACGGCACGAGCGCCTTCTTGGGCGGCAACCGAGCGGACTTGAAGGGCATCACAACAAACTTGATGCGATGCGCTTAAATCTTTGTTTTTTAACTATTAGCGTCCACCAAAGCCGGAGCTGACGGTGATACCCTTGTAGATCACCCTCTGCAGCACAATGGCCAGGACGACGCCCGGCAGCATGGAGATCGTCGCACCCGCCATGATGTAGTTCCACGCGGTGCCTTGCTGTGTCTGGAACAGGGTGAGCCCGAGCGGCAGCGTGGCTTTTTCAACGCCGCTGGTGGCGATCAGCGGCCAGAGGAAGCTCTTCCACTGCGCGATGAAGGTGAACAGCGACAAGAGGCCGATGGCCGGCATGGCAAGCGGAACGATGACCGTGACCAGGATGCGCAGGCGCGAAGCCCCGTCCATCATCGCCGCCTCGTCGAGATCCTTGGGAATGCCGAGGATGAACTGTCGCAGCAGAAAGGTGCCGAAGGAGCTGAAGGCGACCGGCAGGATCATGCCGTGATAGGTGTTGATCCAGCCGAACTTGCTGACGATGAGAAACAGCGGGATGACCAGCATCACCTGCGGGATCATCAGCGTACTGAGATAGGTGAGCAGCAACCCCTCCCGGCCGGGAAACTTTAGCCGGGCAAAAGCGTAGGCAGACAGGCAGGATACCGCAATCACGATCGCCGTGACGCCGCAGGCGACCACGAAGGAATTCAACAGGAAGGTTCCGAACGGCAGGGAAACCAGGGCTTCGACGAATGTTCCCCAACGATACTCCTCGGGGAAGATGCGGACCGGCACGGCCATCACCTCGGCATTGGAGCGCACCGCGTTCGACACCATCCAGAAGAAGGGGAAGAGGAAAAGCAGCGCGATCAGCGAAAGTGCCGTGTAGCTGACGAAGGCGCCGACGCGCCGCAATATGCGGTGACGATGCTGGGACACGGAATGCGGATGCCGTGAGGTCGGATCAATCGTCATAATGCACCCATTTGCGCTGCATGTGGAATTGCAGGATGGTGAGCGCCATGATCATGACGAACATCACCCAGGCCAATGCGGAGGCATAGCCCATCTGGAAGTTGGTGAAGCCCTTCTGGTAGATGGCGAAACCGAGCGTGGCCGTCGCCGAGCCCGGGCCGCCGCGCGTCATCGCGAATATCTCGTCGAAGACCTGCAGCGAGGTGATCGCCGTCATCACGGTGCCAAAGAAGATGGTCGGCGATATGAGCGGCAGGCGGATGCGCCAGAAGCGCTGCCAGGCATTGGCACCGTCGATCGTCGCCGCCTCGAGGTAATGCTTCGGCACGAGGTCGAGCGCGGCGTTGAACATCACAACGTTGTAGCCGACATTCGCCCACAGGGTGACGAGCACGACCGCCTGCATGGCCCAGCTCGAGCTCAACAGGAAATTCGGCAGACCGAGGCCGAGCGCGCGGATGATGCTGTCGGCCAGCCCGTCCGGCGTGAAGATCAGCAGCCATACCACCGATGCGGCGATGGTGGGCGTGAAGGTCGGCAGGAAGAAGATCACCCGGAAGATCGCCTTGCCGCGCTTCAGGCTCGATATCCAGACCGCGAGCGTCAGCGAGACGATTATATTCAGCGCCAGATACTCGACGGCGAAGAACAGCGTGTTGCTCAATACGGTGTAGAAGGCCGGATCGACAGTGAAGAGCCTGATATAATTCTGAAAGCCGACGAAGGATGGCGTCGAGATCAGCTGCCAATTGGTAAAGCTGAGCGCCAGCGACGCCAGGATCGGCAGCGCCATGAAGACCATGAAGCCGAGGAAGCTCGGCAGCAGGAACAGCATGGCTGTCTGCGTCTCCGGCTTCAGGAAGCGCCGTGGCTGACCGGGCTGCAAGGGAACTGCGGCAACAGCGCTTTGCGACATGTCTTCCTCCATGCGCGGCAGGACCTGCCGCAGCGCGAGCTGGCGCATGACCCGAAAATCGGAATCGATTTTCCGATAGGATCATGCGCAGATTTCAAAGCGACCGCGCGTCCTGTCGGACGCGCTGGCTCTATTGCTGTGCAAGGCTCTGGATAGACTCCATCGTCTGCTTGGCATCGGCGCTGCCGGCGAAAGCCGGCGGGAAATACTGGTTGAACAGGTTTTCCACCGCCGCCCAGTTGTTGGTGATCACGTAGGGCACGGAGTGCGCCAGGGAATAGTCGATGGCCTCGCCGCCATTGGTGATGTCCTTGGCCGCCACCTTGTACCAGGCGGATTGCGACGCCGTGCGCGCCGGCAGGGCACGGCCCTGCTCAGCGAGATAGGATAAGGCTTCAGGGCTGGTCAGCACCTGGATCGCCTTCCAGGCAGCATCCTTGTTCTTGCTCGTCGTGGCGATGCCGAAACCGGAGCCTGCGGTGACGGCGGAAAGTTCGCCCTCATCGCGCGGCAGGGTGGTGAGGCCGATCTTGAACTTGGCCTGATCCTTCATGCCGATGATCGACCAGGGGCCGTCGATATACATGGCGACATTGCCCGAATTGAACCGCCCCTGGATGACATCACCGGGATCTGCGCCACCCGAGGGAACCAGCGGCGCGATCTTATCCTTGGCGGCGAAACCGACCACTCTCTCGGCGGCGGCAACTGCACTCGCACTGGTCAAGTCAAGCTCGCCGGCATCGTTGACGTATTTATCGCCCCAGGCCGCGGCCAGGACCGAATAGTTGGTCGGGGTGATACCGAAGCCATACTTGCCGTCCTTCGTCAGCTTCTTGGCGGCATCGGTGAACTCGGCAAGCGTCCAGCCCGGCTTCGGCAGCGGAACGCCGGCGGCTTCGAGCGCGTCCTGGTTATAATAGATGACCCACGGACCGACATCGTAGGGCAGGCCGTAAAGCTGCTTTTCGACGGACATGCCGCCAATGATCGAGGGGGTAAAGGCGCCGACGTCGAATTTGTCAGCCTCGATCCGGTCATTCAGGGGCTCGAGCAGCGAATAGAAGTTCGGCATGCGCAGCGACTGCATGGAAACGATGTCGGCGAGTTGGCCCGATGCCGCCAGCACCGGCAGCCTCGTCCAATAATCGACCCAGCCCGTCGTCGTCAGCGTCACCTTGATGTCGGGATACTTGGCGGTCACCATCTCTGCCAGGTGTTGCCAGCTCTTGGTGTCGGTTTCGGAGCCGGTCCACATCTGCCAGGTCAGGTTGACCTGTTCGGCCGATGCGGCAGTGGCAAAAAGACTGCTGCCGATAGCGGCAAGCAAAAGCGTTTTCTGCAGAACCTTCATGGGTTTCTCCTCCCTCCATGAACGCAAAGGACACGCGAGTGCGATCGAGCTCACGCCTTCAGGACGATCTCGATCACCGGCACGGTAACGTCCGGGCGCCGGACCGGCAGTTCGAGCGTGATCATGCCTTCCGGCACCGTCACGCCGATATTGGAATCCACATCCTTGGCATGGCTCAGCCAGTGCACCTCGCTGGCGTCGTGCAGGAACTGCGCATAGGCGATCCTGTCGGCGAGACCTTCGATGTGGATGTGGCGGTAAGGCCAATTGTAGACGTGCAGATAAAGGCGGTTACCGCGCTGGGTATAACGGCAGCCAGCCGGCACCGGATAGCGGGAGGGCCCTGCCCCATAGATGGAACGTCCGTTGACGGCCATCCAGTTCTGATAGACCTCGAGCGCGCTGACGGCGCGCGCATCGAGCGTGCCCCGGCCGGTCGGGCCGACATTCATCAGCAGGTTGCCGCCGAGCGCGACGGAATCGATCAGCAGCTGGATGATCTGTTCCGGGCTCTTCCAGGTATCTTCGTCGCGGTGATAACCCCAGGAGCCGCTGAAGGTGTGGCAGGCTTCCCAGAGTACCCCCTGGCTGGCGATGGCGGGTGCGACCCGCGGCGTATATTGCTCCGGCGTCGTGACGTCAGGCAGGTTGCCGGGCGGCAGGTCGAGGCGGTTGTTGACAATGATCTCAGGCTGCAGCTCGCGCACCAGATCAACCAGGCGCTCGCTCTCCCAGTCGGCGCGCCCCTTGCCGGGCAGGCCGCGATATTCGCGCCCGGGATAGCTGAAATCGAACCAGATGATGTCGATGCGGCCGAAGCCGGTCAGAAGCTCGCGCACCTGTTCGCGCATATAGGCAGCGTAGTTGGCTATGTTTCTGCCAGCGTTCAGCGCCTTGGCGTCGGGATGGTTGCGTAGCGGATGGTGAACGTCGATCGGGAAATCGGGATGGTGCCAGTCAAGCAGCGAATAGTAGAAGCCGATCTTCAGCCCTTCGGCGCGGAAGGCGTCGACCAGCGGCGTCAGCAGATCTTTGCCACAGGGCGTGTTCGTCGCCTTGTAGTCCGTCACCTTGCTGTCCCAGAGGCAGAAACCCTCGTGGTGCTTGGTCGTCACCACGACATATTTCATGCCGGCAAGACGCGCCCGGCGAGCCCATTCCTTGGGATCGTAGAGATCGGGATCGAAATTGTCGAAATAGCGCTGGTAGTGGTCGTCGGTCAGCTCTTCGCGGTTCTTCAACCACTCGTGCCGGGCTCCCAAGGCATAGAGGCCCCAATGGATGAACATGCCCAGGCGATCCTGGCTGAACCAGGCGTGTTTGCCCGCCCCTCCTGATGCCGGATTTTCCGGCTGGCGTTCCGAACTCATGACAGGTTTCTCCTCCCTGTTTTCCGGTTGAACGTCATATCGAACCGGTTCGGCAAATGATCATCTCGCCTGATCCTATATCTGTCAAGCCGAAATTCGCGATCACAAGATCAGAAAAGCAAACCCTGCAAAACAACTGATTTGAAGCATGCATGTTGCGCCGACCAATAAAATCGGACATAACAAGACATTAGAACCGGTTCGATAGCTATGACCACCATACGAGATGTCGCGCGCCTTGCGGGGGTTTCAATCTCGACCGTCTCGCTGGCGCTCAATAGCCCGAAGCGGGTCGGCGCCGAGACGCTTGACCGCATCCAGCAGGCGATAAAATCGACCGGTTACCGCATCGACCCGGTGGCCCAGACGCTGGCGCGCGGACGCAGTTCGCTGATCGGTTTCGTTTCGGCCAATCTCGGAAACATGTTCTTCGGCGACATCCGGCGAGAGATCGAGCACCAGGCGCTCGACCACGGCTATTTCGTCCTCATCGCCGACTCCTCCGGCAGGGCCGATCTCGAACGGGCGCTGCTGGAGCGGCTGGAGGCGCAGAAGATCGCCGGCATTGCGCTGGCGGCAAATGGGCGGGGCGAGGAGTACGCCACATTCCTGCGCGACTTCAAAACTCCGATCGTGATGTTCGACCAGAAAGTGGAGGGCGCCGAGCGCGATTTTGTCGGCTCCGACAATCCGCTGACCACCACCATCCTGACGGAACATCTGCTGCAGCTCGGCCACAGGCGCATCGGCTTCATCTCCGGGCCGAGCGGCCTGCACACTGCCGACGAGCGCCTGAAGGGCTTCATGAACACGATGGCCGGCGCCGGTGTGGACATCGATCCTTCGCTGGTGGTCGAAGGCGGCTACACCAGGACCGGCGGCCATGCACAGGCGATGCGGCTCTTGACCCGCCGCGACCGGCCGACCGCCATCATCGGCGCCAACAATATGACAGGCCTCGCAGCACTTCAGGTGATGCAGGAGATGGGTTTCCGCTGCCCTGACGACGTGTCGCTAGCGATGGTCGACGACGTGCCCTGGAGCAATGTCATCACGCCCCGCATCACCATGGTGGTGCAGGATGCGCAGAAGCTCGGGGAATTGGCGGCGCAGCGTCTGCTGGCTAGAATAGCAAGCCCGGAGGGCGCCGCCGCACCGCCGCAGGATTTCATCCTGACGCCGAGATTCGTGCGCGGGGAATCGACCAGGCGGCTGTGAGTGCTTCCACCGGTCCTCACGCATATGCCAAAGCCGCGTCGAGAGATGTAAGCGCAGTGCCGGATTTTCACTGGCCGGCCGTTATGCATTGAAAGTCGGAAAAATTTGTCATACATGTGTGATGAATTGTGAATTTCGCAATGCCGCGTTTGAACGGCATGCGGATCAAAGCCGATGCGGGGGCGTGCGTGGCTATGCAGATGAAGGATCGCAGCAAAGGCTCCGGGTCGCTGGTCTCACAGGTCGGCGAAAGCCTCCGGCAAGCCATATTGAGCGGCCAGTATTCGGCCGGCGACAAGCTTCCGAGTGAGCATGAACTGACCGAAACGCACAGCGTCAGCCGCACCGTCGTGCGCGAGGCCGTGGCCGCGCTTCGCTCCGACGGGCTTGTCGAGGTGCGTCAGGGAGCGGGTATCTTCGTCCTCGGCGCCGATCCGGTTCTCTCCGCTGGGAAAGCCGACAAGGCCCGCGTTGTTTCCGATCTGGAAGTGCTCGAGATCAGAACGCCTGTCGAAATCGAAGCCGCCGGTCTTGCGGCCTTGCGCCGCTCGCCCGCGCAGGAGGAGGCGATTTTCGAATGCCACCGGAAAATCCTCCTGTGCATCGAGAGCGATCACTCCATTCGCGAGGCGGATCTGGAACTCCATGCCGCCATCGCCGAAGCCACGAACAATCCGCTCTTCCGGCAGTTCCTGGAGTCCCAGGGCTCGGCGATCATCCCGCAGTCGCGGCTGGTCCCTGAAACAAGGACAGCCGAGCAGACCGCCTACCGAAAGCTGATACACAGGGAGCACGAAGCGATCGTCATCGCCATCTCCGACAGGGACGATCAGGCTGCCCGCAACGCCATGCGTGAGCACCTGGTCGGCAGCCAGGCAAGGTACCGCAACCTGCTGAAGGATCTGCGAAGCTTTACGAGCTGATAGTTGATCCCGGAACTGTCTGGAAGCGTCCGCAGCGATTGGCGCGAATTGTCCGCTATTTGTCCGGTGCGCGCATTTTCTCGTGCCATCAAATTGCCGAATATGGCTTCATGATCAACCGCCATGGAGCAAAAAATGTCCGGCCACGATACTGTCCTTCTCGTTATCGACGCCCAAGAGTCTTTCAGACAACGCGATTACTGGGATGAAAACCTGGCATCCGCCTACATCGATCGTCAGCAGGCTCTGATCGACGGCGCGGAAGCCGATGGAATACCCATCATCCAGATCTTCCATGTCGATGAAAACGGGCCGTTTTCGGAAGCATCCGGATTCGTCAGCACACTCGCCCCGCTCAGGATCACTCCCAAGGCGACGTTCAGGAAGGGGCGCCACAGCGCCCTGGTCGGTTCCGGTCTCGACGTGTGGCTGACCGAGAACGGCGTCCGTCGTATCCTCGTCTCCGGCATTCGCACGGAACAGTGCTGCGAGACCACCACCCGACACGCCTCCGATCTCGGCTATCAGGTCGACTATGTCGGCGAAGCGACCCTGACCTTCCCGATGACCGACGCAACGGGACGCACTTGGAGCGCAAGGGAAATCCGGGACCGGACCGAACTGGTCCTCTCAGGCCGTTTCGCTCGGATCGCGACCGTCGAACAGGCATTGGCGGGGCGCGAAAAGTCACTCGCCGCATGACGGACGCCGCGCAGCCCTTCGATATCCCGGTCTTCGTCGTCGTGCCGCCGCGCGTGCTGCTGCTCGACGTCGCCGGCCCGATCGAAGTGCTGCGCAAGGCGAACCTCGAACAGCGCACAGTCCGCTTTACCGTCACCTATATCGGCCCATCAGCGACGGTCGGCAGTTCGATCGGTCTTGCCGTTACGGGTGTCGTCGCATTGCCGGAACGCTTGCCCGATAGCGCGCTTGTCGTCATTGCCGGCAGCGCCGACGCCCCGATGGCAAACAGTCGTCCGTGGGACAAACAGGAACGCGCTGACCAGGCTGCCATTATCGCATGGCTGAAGCGCGCCATCCGTCCGGGAATTCGACTGGCTTCGATCTGCTCGGGCGCATTGCTCGCTGCCGAGGCCGGAATGCTCGACGGTCGCGAATGCACCACCCATCACGGCTGTATGGAAGATCTGATCAGGCTCGCGCCCACCGCGCGCGTCCGGGACAACCGGCTCTATGTCGAGGACGGAGACCGCCTCACGAGTGCCGGCATCACCGCCGGCATAGACCTCATGTTGCATATCGTCGCCGAAGCGGTGGGGCATGCCTGCGCGCTTGCGGTGGCGCGATATCTTGTCGTCTATCTCAGGCGCGGCGGCTCGGATCCGCAGCTTTCGCCCTGGCTTGAAGGTCGCAACCATATTCACCCGGTCATTCACCGTGCACAGGATGCGGTGGTCGCCAACCCCACTCAGGACTGGTCGGTGGCGTCCCTCGCCCGCCTCAGCGGCGCCAGCCCGCGCAACCTTTCACGGCTGTTCAACGAGCAGACGGGCATGAGCGTTACGGATTTCGTCAACCGCATGCGCGTGGCTCTTGCCCGCGAGATGCTCTCTGGTTCGCGGCTGGACATGGAGGCCGTCGCGATGCGCGCCGGCTTCGGCTCGGCGCGGCAGCTCCGCCGCGCCTGGAACCGTTTGAATGACGGCCCGCCGAGCGCGGCGCGGGCAAGGCTGCCCGCAGGTTCATAGGCTGCTCACCACCGGTCACCAGATCGCGATGACGGTCGCGGACATATTCTCTCCCAATTTTCACGTTGAAGCGCTTGCCACGACGGGGGATGCATGGATGGAATTCCACGGGCTGCTTACCCATCCGTGACTGAAAGCTAATTGAAAGCTTCGACGTCATAGGAAGGGGCAGCATCGTGGAGGAGACACGGTCAAAGTGGCGAGACGACGATGCTAGCAAACCACAGGAGGAGATTTCCATGCGTTCTTCACGCAGCCTTTTTCACACCGTCGCTTTTTCGACGCTTCTCGCCGCAGCATCTTTGGCTACCAGCGCCGCACATGCGGCCGATAAGATCACCATCATGGTCGGCGGTTATGAGAAGCAGATCTATCTGCCCGCCAAGCTTGCCGAATCGCTGGGATACTTCAAGGACGAGGGTCTCGACGTCGAACTGCTGAATGAAGCTGCCGGCGTCGATGCCGAAAACCAGCTTCTGGCCGGCGCCGTCCAGGGCGTGGTCGGCTTCTACGACCATTGTGTGGACCTGCAGGCCAAAGGCAAATTCGTCGAATCCATCGTCCAGTTCAGCCAGGCGCCGGGCGAAGTCGAGATGGTTTCGAGCAAGCACCCTGACATCAAGTCGCCGGCCGACTTCAAGGGCAAGAGCCTCGGCGTCACTGGTCTCGGCTCGTCCACGAACTTCCTGACCCTCTTCATGGCCTCGAAGGCCGGCCTGAAGCCCGGCGACGTCGTGACGGTCCCGGTCGGCGCCGGCGGCACCTTCATCGCCGCCATGCAACAGGATCAGATCCAGGCCGGCATGACGACAGAGCCGACGATCTCGCGCATGATCAAGACCGGCGAGGCGAGCGTGCTTGTCGACATGCGCACGGTCGAGTCGACCCGTCAGGCGCTCGGTGGCACCTATCCGGCCGCCTCACTCTACATGGAAGCCTCCTGGGTCGACGCACACAAGGAAGAGGCGCAGAAGCTCGCCAACGCCTTCGTCAAGACGCTGCGCTACATCAACACGCATTCAGCTGCCGAGATCGCGGACAAGATGCCGAAAGACTTCTACGTCGGCGACAAGGACGGTTACATCAAGGCTATCGACGACGGCAAGGGCATGTTC
>NZ_JBFUAY010000037.1:0-48685 GCF_056406015.1 Rhizobium sp. P1_E1
TTGCGAATGTCGGGCACCAACCGGCCGAGCATGTCGCCGGCATCGGCGGCAGCCTTGACCGTGTCGCTCGACATCGAGCTGATTTCGGCAGCAGCCGACTGGCTGCGTTCGGCAAGTTTGCGCACCTCCGAAGCAACGACCGCAAACCCCTTGCCGTGCTCGCCGGCGCGTGCCGCTTCGACGGCGGCGTTGAGGGCGAGTAGATCGGTCTGGCGGGCGATTTCCTGGACGATGCCGATCTTCTGGGCGATCGTGCGCATGGCGTCGACGGCGCGCGTCACCGCTTCACCGCTGGCTTCCGCATCCTTGGCCGACTGGCGGGCGATTTTTTCGGTCTGCGCCGCATTGTCGGCGTTCTGCTTGATGTTGGCGGCCATCTCTTCCATCGAGGCGGAAGCCTCTTCGGCCGAAGCCGCCTGTTCGGTGGCGCCCTGCGACACCTGCTCCGAGCTTGCCGAAAGTTCCTGGCTGCCGGAGGAGACGTTCTCGGCGGCCGAGATCGCATCGGCCACGACGCCGCGCAGGCGCTCGACCATCTGTTCGAGCGCGAGACCCAGCGCATCCTTGTCGGAGAGCGGCTTTGGAGACACCGTCAGGTCGCCGTTTGCGATCTGATCGGCGATGCCGGCGGTGGTCCGCAGGTTGGAGATCATGCTCTGCATCGCGATGCCGAGCGTATCCTTATCCGAGAGCGGCTTGGCATCTGTGCTGAGGTCGCCCATGGCAATCTGATCGGCAAGAGCTGCCGTGGTGCGCAGATTGGCAGTCATGCTGTTGACCGTGTTGATGAGGTCCTTGATCTCGTCATTGGTCTTGACATCGACCGTCTGGTTAAGGTCGCCGATTGCGACGGCATTTGCGACGGTCGTGATTTTCCTCAGGCCGTTGTTGATTCCGAGCATGATCCACAATGCTGCGACGAGCGCCACGAGCACGGCGATGCCGGAAGCAGTGCTGAGGATCAGCTTGGTCGAGTTATAAAGATCGGTGTTCGACTGATCGGTCGTCTTCATGCCCTTGCGCTGGATCTCGATGAGTGCGGCAATCGCGTCACCCATGTCGTTGGTCATCGTGCGCAGGTCGCCGAGCGACAGCGCCAGTGCGCCGGCTTGATCGCCCCTGGCGTCAAGCTGCTGCAGCTCGGCGGATCTGTCGCGGAATTTCGCGCCGATCGTCTGCAGCTTTTCCCAATAGGGTTTTCCTTCCGGCGAAGCGATGGCGTGGCCGGCATCGACGGCCTCAAACATGGCCTGCAAGTTCTGGTCGGCCTCCTTGTAGAAACCGGCAGCGCTGTCAGGATCCGTGGAAAGCAGTGCGTTCTTCTGAGCGCGTATGGCGTTGACTTCAGCGACATTGGCGGTCAGTGCCAGTTCCAGGCGGCGCATCGGCCCGTCGATCATCTTGCCGCTGGCGTCATTCAAGGTGCCGAGGCTCATGCTTCCGTAGATGGCGATGCCAATCAACAGCAATGTCATGATGCCGAAGGCAAGCCCCAGCTTGAGCTTGATGGTGAAACGCATGTGGTACCCCCTCTATGCGGTCAAAACGAATGGATAGAAACGCGTCCCATCGGCGGGACGTCGAGCTTGAAAGTGATGTGTCTGAAAAGGGGGAAAGCGACTACATTCACTTCCCGGCAGCCGGACATCTATCGATCGCAGCGCCAACGCCTACATGCGTTGGGGGATATTCCAGTCTCGGGCCGCCGGAGCAGCCCGAGGGATCAGTTTGAGGCGAAGGCGCATAGGCGCTTCCCCCGGGGAGCGCTTATGCGCTCTCCCTGAAATCGTCATCGCTGGCATCCGGACCACCCATCGACATATCGAGAGCAAAGCCTTTGAGACGCTGCTGCTGAGCCGAAATCGTCTGGGCGCGGCCTTGGCTATGGGCCTGCGAGGCAGCCTTGCGGACAGCGGCCGGGGCCTTCACCTTGGCGGAAGCTTTTGGCTGCGCTTTGTTGGCGCCGGACCGCGCGCTGCCTGCCGTATCGACCTTGAAGAAGGCGATCGACGTCTGCAGCTCTTCGGCCTGGGAGGCGAGTTCCTCGGAGGTCGCCGACATCTGCTCGGAGGCGCCGGCGTTCTGCTGCGTCACCTTGTCGAGCTGCTGGATCGCTTCATTGATCTGCGAGGCGCCGATATCCTGTTCGCGGCAGGCGGCGCTGATCTCGGAGACCAGTTCCGCCGTTTTGCGAATGTCGGGCACCAACCGGCCGAGCATGTCGCCGGCATCGGCGGCAGCCTTGACCGTGTCGCTCGACATCGAGCTGATTTCGGCAGCAGCCGACTGGCTGCGTTCGGCAAGTTTGCGCACCTCCGAAGCAACGACCGCAAACCCCTTGCCGTGCTCGCCGGCGCGTGCCGCTTCGACGGCGGCGTTGAGGGCGAGTAGATCGGTCTGGCGGGCGATTTCCTGGACGATGTCGATCTTCTGGGCGATCGTGCGCATGGCGTCGACGGCGCGCGTCACCGCTTCACCGCTGGCTTCCGCATCCTTGGCCGACTGGCGGGCGATTTTTTCGGTCTGCGCCGCATTGTCGGCGTTCTGCTTGATGTTGGCGGCCATCTCTTCCATCGAGGCGGAAGCCTCTTCGGCCGAAGCCGCCTGTTCGGTAGCACCCTGCGAGACCTGTTCCGAGCTTGCCGAAAGCTGCTGGCTGCCGGAAGAGACGTTTTCGGCGGCCGACAGTGCGTCGGCGACGACGCCGCGCAGGCGTTCGATCATCGTGTTGACGTTGCCCAGAAGTTCGCCGATTTCGTCATGGCTGGTGATATCGGCCATCTTTGTCAGATCGCCTTCCGACACTTCGCGAACCACGGTGTTGGCACGGCTGAGGCCCTTGCTGATCGTGCTGGCGATCCAAAAGGCGGTGAAGGCAGCAATCAGCAGGGCGACCGCGGCGACCGCAACCATCATTGTGCGCGTCGTCGTGTACTGCGCTTCGGCGCCGTCGTCAGCAGCCTTCATGCGCTGCTTTTCAAGTGCCAGGATCTCGCTGAGCGTCGAGTCGATGTCGTTGGCGGCGGCCCGCGCCGTCGTGACGGAGATGGCATTTGCGCCTTCGGCATTGCCGGCCTTCACATATTCGCGGATCTGATCGTCTGCTCCATTGAAGGTCTTGGAAAGTTCGGCGATGCGCGCCCAGCGCGCCTTGCCTTCTTCCGTTGCCAGCGCCAGCACCTGGTTGAAGGCGTCGGCGAATTCCTTGCGGGCCTGATTACCCTTGGCGATTGCCCCGGCCGTCTCGTCTGCGCTGCGGGCGGTGAGCAGGTTCTTCTGCTGGCGGATCGCCTCGAGCTGAGCGATGTTGATCTGCTGCGCGAAATCCAGGCGGGCCGCCGGGCCGGCGAGAAGCTTATCGATCGTGTCGTTCAGCGATCCAAGGCTGAAGACACCGTAGGCGGCAGTGCCCACGAGCATTACAATGATGAAGGTGAACGCGGTCACCAGTTTCGTCTTGATTGTCAGTCGCATGGTCCCCAAACCCCTCGTTGAATTCATCCAGCGTCAATTAGCGGCTCCCGCCGCGTCGTGCCTCGATGAAAAAATCGCCTGCAGATTAGGGAGAATGATGAATTCTCCGCCCCTCTTCACCAGGCAGTTGATGTAGTCGGCGCGCCAGCGCATGCCGATGCTCGGCGGTGCCTCGCTCGCGGACTTTGCAAGCGTCGTCACCTCGTTCACCTTGTCGGTTCTGAGGCCGACGAGCGTCTGCTCGCCCTGCAGATCGATCTCGATGACGATGATGCGGCTGTCGATCGTCGCCTCTGCTGCTTCCATCCCGAAGGCGAGACGCAGATCGGCGAGCGGAATGACCTTGCCGCGAAAGTTGATGACGCTGGCGACGAAGGGCTGGCTGCCCGGCACCGCGGTCTCAGGAAGCAGGTCCAGGATCTCCTGGACGATGACCGCTTCAAGTGCGAAGGTTTCGCCATTGAGATCAAAGGTCAGGACCTCGACTTCCTCGGCATAGCTCCAGTGATTGTCGAATCGTTCGGCCGTTGCTGCTGTTGCGCTCATCCTGCCACACGCAATTGCGCCTCCTGTTGTTGACCCGCGGCAACCAGGTGCCCGACGTCGAGAATGAGAGCGACGCTGCCGTCGCCGAGAATGGTGGCGCCCGAGAAGGTCGCGACGTTATTGTGCAGCTTCGACATCGACTTGATGACCGTCTGGTGGTCGCCGATGATCTGGTCAACCACGAGGCCGACGCGCTCCGTGCCGGTCGAGATGACGACGACCTTCTGATGCACATCGGGCTTGGTGCCGGTGCGGAAGAGGTCGCGCAGGCGCAGGAACGGCACCAGGCTGTCGCGCAGCGAGATGAAGCTGCGGCCGCGCGAGCGGAGATCTTCCTCGAGCGACAGTTCGAGGCATTCCTCGACCGCCGAAAGTGGGATGACGTAGCGGCCGGAACCGACGCGCACCAGCAGGCCGTCGATGATGGCGAGCGTCAGCGGGATGCGCAGCGACACTTCCGAACCGTGTCCCGGCATGCTGACGATGTCGATTGCGCCGCGGAGGGCTTCGACCGTCTTCTTGACCACGTCCATGCCGACGCCGCGGCCGGACAGATTGGTGATAGCTGCTGCCGTCGAGAAGCCGGGGGCGAAGATCAGCTGCAGCAGCTCTGAGTCGGAAAGCGGCTGGCCGGGCTGGATAAGGCCGGAGGATTCGGCCTTGGCGCGAACCCGTTCACGATTGATGCCGCGGCCGTCGTCCTTGATCGAGATGATCACCTCGCCGCCGGCCTGGCGGGCCGAAAGCGTCACCGTCCCGGCTTCGGTCTTGCCGGAGGCAAGCCGATCGGCGGGCGTTTCGAGGCCATGATCAATCGAGTTGCGCACCAGATGCACCAGCGGATCGGCCAGACGCTCGATGACCGTCTTGTCGACTTCGGTGCTCTCGCCCTCCGTCACCAGCTCGATCACCTTGCCGGTCTCGCGGGCGAGATCGTGGACGAGGCGGCGGAAGCGGGAGAAAAGGGTGGCGACCGGCACCATGCGCAGCACCATCATCGTGTCGCGCAATTCGCCGGACAGGCGTTCGATTTCTTCCGAAACGGAACGCAGCGCGATATCGGTGCTGGCGCTGGCGAGCTGGCTGAGGCGCGACTGCGCGATGACGAGCTCGCCGACGCGGTCCATCAGCTCATCGAGACGTTCGGCCGGAACGCGGACATTCTCGGCCGCCTTTGCCTGGCTGACGGCGGCGGGCGCCTCGCGCTTGGCGGGAACCGCCTCGACAGGACGGAATTCCGGGGTCGTGGTCGACGAAGGGGGGGCGGCCGATGTTGCGGCGACGGGGACAGGGGCAGCCCTTTCCTCGACCGGAGCGGCGGTTGCCGCTGCCGTACCACTGATCTCCTCGACGCTGAGTTCCATGTCATCAAGCACAAAGATGAAGACGTCGTCGATCGCTGAACGATCCTGCTCGCTGGTCAGCGTCACGTCCCAGGAAATATGGAGCTCCGTCGGAACCAGATCGTCGAGGGCCGGAATGGCCGAGGTGTTGGCGCGCACGCTGCATTCGCCGAGATCGCGCAGCTCGCCCAGCAGGCCGAGCGGGTTGGTGCCGTTGGCCATCGAATTGGCGGGCAGGCTGAAGCGGATGCGCCAGCTGTTCTTCTTCTTCGCCGGAGCGTCGCGCACGGCCGCGGGCGGGGGAGCAGCGGCGGGCGCTGCTGCAGCCGCCGCTTGCTTGCCACCGACGGCAGCCTGCAGCTGCGCCAGAAGCTTATTCCCGGTATCGCCGTGATCGGCGTCCGGCTGGTCGACGAGGGCACGCATATGGTCCTGGGCGGCGAGAACGGCGGCGACGAGTTCACTGGTCGCCGCGACCTCGCCCTTGCGGACGCGGTCGAAGGCTGTTTCGCAATGATGGGTGAAGGCGGCGAGCGCCTCGAAACCGAACATCGCGCCGGAGCCCTTGAGCGTGTGGAGCCCGCGGAACACGGCGTCGACGAGATCCTTATTGTCGAGCTGGTGGGTCAGGTCGAGAAGACCGGCCTCGATCGCTTCGAGGCATTCGGCAGCTTCCGTGCGGAATACGGCGACCGGATCGAGTGTACTCATCGTCCGAGAACCTTCTTCACGATCTTCACCAGACTTTCCGGGTCGAACGGCTTGGTCAGCCAGCCCGTCGCGCCGGCGGCCTTGGCGCGCGCCTTGAGATCGGCGTCCGATTCCGTCGTCAGGAAGATGATCGGAACGCCGGCCTGCGCCGGCAGCTTGCGCAGTTCCTCGATCATCGTCAGCCCGTCCATGACAGGCATGTTGAGATCGGTCACGATCAGATCGAAGCTGCTGCCCTTGGCGGTTGCGAGGCCCTCTGCCCCATTGACCGCCTCGGTGACGCTATAGCCGGCATTGGTCAGCGTGACCTTGGTGGTCAAACGAATGCTGGCGGAATCGTCGACGGTCAGGATATTTGCACTCATAACGTCACCTCTTTATGCAACCAGAAATTTGCGTCTTCTTGATCGAAGGATTCGATGAAACCTGCGCGCTCAAGTACCTTCAAGACCGATCCATTGGCCGGCGAAGAAAGTTTGAACGTCTTTCCCTTGGCTTTTGCTTGGTGGCGCGAGGATTCGATGAGTTGAACGAAACTCAGATCCGCTTCCGCACCTTCTGGAATGTTGACGATGATTGTATCGCGACTATGAAATGCATCATTAAACTTGGGATATAGTTCGCTAACGTTACGAATGCTGAGCACGTCCGGCAAATTTATAGATTCGTAATATTGTTTCTGAGTATCCAATGCAGCCTCCTGGGCCAGAAAATACTTGACGACCCTAAAAGGACTCTCACGGCAGCGTTAATGCAGGGTAAACAGCGGTTGTAGGAAACTGCCGTCTAGCGCGTTCCGCGACTCCCAATTCTCATCCGGGATAAGTTGTATTTTTTTCTCAAAATTTAGAAATAAATAAAATAAAAACAATATGTTGAATCATCAAGTCGAGCGTTAGGCTTTCAACGACACGCCATCAACATCTTTCGTTAATCACAACGCTGGCGAGTCCGGCGCGTTTACCGGACGTTTCCATCCTGCCCGTAAAAATAGAGTTGAATTGCCTGGATTTTAAGAAAAGGTATAAAAGTGGCACACGCTCTGGTATCGCCGAACGCTGCAGCCTACACATCAGGACGGGACATCAGCCAGACCCTGGAATCCGCCCGCGGCCAGGTCGAGGAACGTTTCCTCGAAGGCGGCACCGTGCTGCTGTCGGTGATGGATGTCCTCAACCGTCTGTTGAACTCGCTCGAGAGTGTCACCACGACGCTCGACAACAAGGATGCGAGCGACACCAGCGCCGATCTTCGCGCCACGGTCGAGAGCTTGACGGCGCTGCCGGTCACCGAGGAAAACCGCCAGCAGGCGCTCGTCTCGCTGGCGCATACCGGCAGGGAGCTGCGCAAGCACGTCTCCGACATGCAGGAGACGATGCGTTATCTCAGAACCTTCGCCGTGACCGTGAAGATCACCGGTGCCGGCCTTGCCGAATTCGCCGGCTTCGCCCAGGAGATCCTGGAGCGCATCTATTCCGGCACCGATGAGGTCAACCGTTTCGCCACGCATCTCGACAGTCTCGATAAGGAGGTCAAGCTCGCCACCTCCTTTGGCGCCAGCGTTTCCAAGGGTTATGCCGATACCGTTCCGGCCGTCGCCGGAGCCTTGCGCGATGATGCCGCCAAGATCGCCCAACATCGCAAGGATCTCGGCGTCATCGCCCGCGAGGTCGGCGCGATTGCCCGCGCCGTCCAGGGCAAGGTCGCCTCGACGCTGTCTGCCCTGCAGATYGGCGATATCACCCGCCAGCGCATCGAGCATGTACAGGCTACCTTTTCGCTGCTTGAGGATTTCTTTGCCGGCGAGGATGGCGCCAGACTCGACGCCGGCGCCCGCCAGCGCCTCCAGAACGTCATTCACCATCTGACCGCAGCGCAGATGAGCGACATGTGCGCAAACTTCCAGCGGGATTCTGAGAACGTCGTCAAGACGATCGCGAGTTTCGACCACGACATGCGAGAGATCCTCAAGCTGCGCGATCAGATGAGCGGTCAGAGCGGCGAGGCCGGCGGCAACTTCATGCGCGCGCTGGAATCCAGCGTTTCAGCCGCCCACGAAATCGTCAAGCAGGTCGACACGGCAAGCCGCCAGGCCGACCAGGTGAGCCAGTCGACGATCGGCACGGCCGCCAAGCTCTCCGAAGCGATCGGCAACATCCGCGCCGTCAAGACCGACATTCACTATATGGCTTTGAATACCAACCTGCGCTGYAGCCGCCTCGGCGAGGAAGGCAAGTCGATCAACGTCGTCACCGCCGAGCTGCGCATCTTCGCCGGCAAGCTCGACGATTCCGCCGACGCCATCGTCAACGGCCTGCCGGCGCTCGAAGCCGCGGCCGGGCGCGTCGCTCCCGCCACGGATGCCGGAGCCGGCAGCTTGGGAGAAAGCCTGACCTCCGCCGTCGGCAACATCCGCACTGCARCCAACGTGATGGAAAACGAATTGAAGGTGCTCGCCGAGAACGGTCGCGAGGTCGCCACCAAGATCAGCCTGCTGATCGGCAAGCTCGATTTCCAGCATGATCTCGGTGAAGTCCTTGCCGGCTGCGCCGATCTGCTCGAAGGCGTCGCCGGCACCGAGGTCGCCGATATCTCCGATCTCACTGAGACGATCGCGCCGCTCGACCGCAAGATCTTCAAGCACTACACGATGGTCCAGGAACGCAACATTCATCGCGGCATCATTCCGGCGAGCGAGGACAGCACCCCCGCTCCCGCCGAGACCACCAAAGCCGAAAACGATGCGGATCTGTTCGCCGACGCGCTTTTTTAAAAGCGTGTCGCACCCAATCCACCCAATTTCCTGCGGCAGTGCAAACGTTTTGACATTCATTGACAGAGAAAAGGTAACGGAAGCACATCGGAAATAGCATCCAAGCTACAAGCGGCCATTCGGAATCAGATTTGAGTTTGGAAAGGCCATCTCAACAGGGTTGAGGTCACATAAGCAGATCGAGCGCAGTGAGTGAACCATCCGGCCTTGATCTGCTTTGCCACTTTAATCATACAGCGACTCCGCGACGAACTCTAAGCTCCTGAAACGTTTACTTTCCTGTCGATGAAACGTTCGTTTAACATAATCGTCCTCCAACCTTCTTGGTTGCTGATGCGCTTCGTTTGGCTTTTGGTTGGCGGTCACCAATCTAGAGGTTACGGGACCTCACCGCTTAATGAAAATCTTGCCGTTGTTTGCCGAAATTTTTTGGTCCGCCTCCTGCATAAGCCGATGAGCTGTTTGAGGATCGAATCCATCAGTGAGAAACGCCGCTGTTTCCAAAAACATCTCATCAAAAGAAATTGGCGCCAGATCCTCTCTAAACAGCAATGCTCGCTCAGCATCTATTGCGTCAGCAGCGGCAGAAAGAAGCTCAATCGTTGCTTCAACGTTTTTTTTGAGTTCATCAGAATACGGGAATTCCAGCACAACAGAATTCGTCGCAACTTTGCTCGTTATTCCGTTCGCGATACTTATACTTGCGGCGATATCGTCTTTAGATGACCCGTTCCAGAAGAAGATTCTAAACCCAAGGTCAGGAATAATACTACGATCGTCATCGCGCCGGTTGGCATTCCTTAAGAGAAGACCGCTCAAAAATTCGAGATTATTGGTATCAATGAAGCTGTTTTGTATCGCTTTGCGTTTTGATGATCCAAGCAACTTCCATCGAAAAATCGCTGGGCTAATCTTCGCAAGCCTATTTAAGAGCACACTCACGTCCCCTGTGCATTCGTCTAGACTTCTCGGCCTGTTAGCTCGGTAGGCCAATAATTTGTAGCGTGTGATAGTCATGTTAATAGTCCCGAGAACTAAAGGCACTGCCAATGGTGGGAACTTGCTGCGTGGAATCCTTCACTTGCATCGAGATACCGTTAACGCCTTGGCTTTCAAAGAGCTTCGCTGTCGCCCCAGCAGATTTAGCATCTGAGAATACCCACTCAACCTGTCTACCGCCTGCCGCGTTTAACTGGCGATCTGCTTGCTCGCCAAGACTTTTCTGCCCGCTGAACCATCCGTAGAAGCTTCCGTCTTTTCTAACAAAGTTCCCATATTTGTCCTTCGCCTCCAACAGCGGTCGAAGTCTTCCTCATTCGCGCAGAGGATGGCAACCCTCCGACCGGGACCATCTATGGATCTTGGAAACGCCTTAGCCTCTTTGCGCGCAGGCTGAAACAGCGAGACCTCGTCCTTAGACTTGGACGCGACTGCCGCTATCGCCGCCGGAACTTGTTGGCGGCCTCGATCGCCGCCTTCTGCTGATCGTCCTCGATGCCGAGATAGAAATCCTCGAGCGACGGATCGGCAAGCCCGGCCCGGCGCGACAGCACGTACCACTTCGCCGCCTCGACCGGATTGGGCGGCGTGCCGATCGCATTGATATAGAGATGGGCGAGCTTGTTCTGCGCGACGACGTTGCCGCCATTGGCGGCAAGTTTCAGCCATTCGAAACCCTTGACGTAATCCTTCGGCCCACCCACGCCGTTGACCAGCCAGATGCCGAGATCGAGCTGGGCCGTGTCGAAACCGGCGCGCGCTGCACGTGCCATCCACTCGCGGGCAAGCTTTTTCTTTTCCTCCGGCAGGTCCTTCAGCGTCGCATAGATCTGCGCTACGGCATATTGCGAATCGGCAATGCCCTGCTCGGCCGATTTCTCGTAGAACGGCAGCGCGAGCTTCAGTCCCTTCTCGCCGGGATTGTCGGCGACGAGAAGCTGCGCCCAGTTGAATTCCGCCGAAGGATTGCCGCCCTCGGCCGCCTTGCGCATGTAGTCGTCGGCCTTGACCTTGTCACGCGGCACGCCCTCGCCTTCCATCAGGATCAGCGCATATTTGAACATGGCCGCCGCATCGCCTGCTTCGGCCGCCTTGCCGTACCAGAAGGCAGCATTCTTCACGTCCTTCTTGACGCCGAGACCCTGCGAGAGGATTTCGCCGATCAGCGTCTGCGCCGCCGGATCGCCGAGCTGGGCGCGCGGCAGCGCCTTGTCCATTGCCGTCAGGTAATAACCGCGTTGGAAGGCGCCGTAAGCTTCGTCGATCGGCCCCTTGTAATCCTTCTCCGGCGGCAGATCCGGCAACTTCGCGCCCATGCGGTCGAACACGCCGACGCCGTCGGAGGGCCCGACGTCCGAGGCGGAGGGCCGGTCCGTGCGGAAGGTCGAAGCCGGCGCCGTGCCCGGCTGGCTGATGACGCTGTCCGGCGCCTGCGCCAGGGCGACATTCGGCCCGGCCGCAACGAGGGCGGTCACGCTGGCAAGGATATATTTCAAAAGGCGGGCGGGCAGGATCGGCATGAGCGCGATTTCAATCCTCAAACCGTGGCGCTTTTTCGTCAAGCAACGCGTTGATTTCGGCAACGACCGACGGCGCCCGGCCGGGCTCACCAAAGACCGCCAGCCGCAGCGCCACGAACTCCGCACCAGTCTCGGCGACGGCGAGCGCCGAGGCCGGATCAGTGCCGCCCATGACGATGCAGGGAATCTCGATCATCGAGGCCCACCATTCGCCGAGCGCAAGGTTCTTCGGATGCGCCTCCGGCTTGATGTCGCCATCGAGCTTGCCGAAGAAGATATAGTCCGGCCTGACTTCGCCGATCTCCAGCGCATGGTGCCGGTCGGCCGCGTTGCCACCGCCGACGATCAGCTTCGGCGCATGTTTGTCGATCGCTTCCGAAAGCGCCTCGGCATTGCTGGAAAGGTGCAGGCCATCGGCCTTTGCCCGGCCTGCGACACGGCTGTCACCTGCAATCAGCGCGGCTGCTCCAGCATTCTGGATCAATGGCACCAGCTTTTCGGCATGTTTCTGGAAGGTGCCGTCGTCGAGCCCGTATTGCGGCACGATCACCGAGGCGACATCGCCGCCCTTCAGCGCATCGGCGACGATCTTTGCCTGTTCATCGGCATCGGCGATATCAGGCACGATGAGCACAAGGCGGCAGCGATTTTCCGGTTCGGTCATGAGGTCTTTCCGTTTCCGGCGAATTCCCCTTCGAAATGAGGGATCCGCACTCGTTTTGTGTGAGTAGTTCCGTTAGACGAGGCTTGCAAGAGGAGGACGTCGAAAGCATGCCGCAGGATTTGTCATTCTACTACGCCGCCGTGCCCGCCGTTCTGCTGGTGGGCCTCGCAAAGGGTGGCATGGGCGACGCTTTGTCGCTGATCGGCCTGCCCTTCCTCGCCCTCGTCGTCTCGCCGGTCGAGGCGGCCGCCATCCTGCTGCCGATCCTGGTCTTCATGGACATGATCTCGCTCGTCATCTGGCGCAAACATGGCGACTGGGCGACGCTGAAGATCATGCTGCCGGGCGCCGTCTTCGGTATCGCGCTGGGCTGGGCGACCTCGGCCCTGGTTCCGGGCAACATGCTGCGCATCGTCATCGGCGCGGTGACCATCTTCTTCTGCCTGCGCTATTTCTGGAACAATTTCGGCCCCGGCGCCGGCAAGGTGATCCCGCCGCGCGGCCAGCGGCCGGTGGCTGCCAGCCTCTGGGGGACATTTTCCGGTTACGGCAGCTTCGTCGCCCATGCCGGCGGTGCGCCCTTCCAGATCTATGCCCTGCCGCTCAAACTGCAGCCGCGCGAATATACCGGCACCAGCGTGCGCTTCTTCGCGATCCTTAACGCCATCAAGCTGATCCCCTATTTTGCACTCGGCCAGCTCGATACCCAGAACCTTGCGACCTCCGCGACGCTTCTGCCCTTTGCCCCGCTCGCCACCATTGCCGGCGCCTGGTGCGTGCGCCGCATGAGGCCACAGATCTTCTATCCCTTCATGTATGCAATGGCGCTGATCGCCGCCTTCCTGATCGTGCGCGAGGGCCTTGGCTGGTAGAAACAACTAAAGCATGTCGCGCAAAACTGTGCAGCGGTTTTGCGATAACGACATGCGTAAAACAAAGAGCTAAAGCGCGAGGCGCGAATCCGAAAGATCGCGACGCGCTTTAGAAATCACGGCACGCTGCAATGCACAATTTCCTTGCTGGCGCGGCCGGTTTGACGTAGCGTTCCTGCCATGTCGAACACGGACCCTTTCTCTGCGATTGCCGATCCGAACCGGCGGTTTCTGCTGGAGGAATTGCGTCGCGCGCCACGGACGGTCAATGAGCTCGCCGAGGGCCTACCGATCAGCCGCCCTGCTGTTTCGCAGCATCTGAAGGCGCTACTCGACAGCAATCTCGTCTCCGTGACCTCGGAAGGCACCAAACGTATCTATACGGTCAACAACCGCGGCTTCGACAAGCTCAATTTGTGGCTGGATCAGTTCTGGGCCTGAGGCAGGTCCCCATGAGATCTGGGGATACGATGCAAATCATAAGAACGCGATGTGAGACGCAGCGGACCCAAAAGCGCCAGCCACGATGCCGGATGCATCGGACTGGCGCAAATCTGGTGTCAAATCACCGGTTCTTGCTAATTTTTGGCGGAATGGATGGATTTACCTTGTTGCGCAAGATGATCGCCCGGCGACCCTTGGGAAGATTAGTGGACGGATGACTTAAGACGCTGAATCTCGTCCTTGATGCGCAGCTTGCGGCGCTTGCATTCGGCAAGTTCCGTATCGGAAATAGAGGGAGATGTTCTGAGCGCGTGCAACTCCTCCTCGAGAGCAACATGCTTTTTCTGGAGTGACTCAAGATGAGCTTGAACAGTCATATGACCCTTCCTTCCTCTTTACCCTCCCCGGCCATCATCGTCGGGGATCAAGGTGTCAACGGCCGGACTGTGACATATTTTTGAAGGCTTGTCGAAGGCCAAAAGATGGAGACTGGATGGCAATTTCATGATCAAGACTAACTAGCCGTTACCTGTATTTGGTGATAGGAGCTTGCGGAAATCATCGGCAGATCGGACAAGGTCCAGGGACGGTAACGGGGAATGCATATGGCCGATCAGGAACAGGCGGAAATCAGGCTCACGGTGGCGCGTCTGCGTCAGGAGCACGAGGATTTCGATGCCGCGATCAACGCCATGATCCAGACCGGATGCGATGCTCTGCGGATCCAGCGTATGAAAAAGAAAAAGCTCGTCATCAAGGACAGGCTCTCCAAGCTGGAAGATCAGATCATCCCTGACATCATCGCCTGAGAGGGAATAGCAGCAACGATGACAGACAGACCACCCGTCGCCATCATCATGGGCAGCCAGTCCGACTGGGAGACCATGAAAAACGCCGCCGACACGCTGGAGGCGCTTGAGATCCCTTATGATGCGCGCATCATTTCGGCGCACCGCACAGTGGACCGATTGGTCAATTTCGCCAAGGGCGCACGTGCGGAGGGCTTCAAGGTCATCATCGCCGGCGCCGGCGGCGCTGCCCACCTGCCGGGCATGACCGCCGCGATGACACCGCTGCCGGTTTTCGGCGTGCCGGTCCAGTCGAAAGCCCTGTCCGGCCAGGACAGCCTCCTTTCCATCGTGCAGATGCCGGCCGGTATTCCTGTGGGCACGCTTGCGATCGGCAAGGCCGGCGCGGTCAACGCCGCCCTTCTCGCCGCCGCCGTGCTTGCCCTTTCCGACGAAGAAATCGCCGACCGGCTCGACGAATGGCGCGAGCGCCAGAGTGCTGCCGTCGCCGAATACCCGATGGACGACCTATGACGGCAAGAACGATCGGCATTATCGGCGGCGGCCAGCTCGGCCGCATGCTGGCGATTGCCGCCGCCCGGTTGAATTTTCGCACGGTCATCCTCGAGCCGCAGGCGGACTGCCCGGCCGCCCAGCTGGCCAACCGGCAGATTACCGCCGCCTACGACGATCCCGCGGCGCTGGCCGAACTCGCCGATATCTGCGATGTCGTAACCTACGAATTCGAAAACGTGCCCGTCGCGGCCGCCGAAAGGCTCTCGGCGACCGTGTCGGTTTATCCGCCGCCGAAGGCACTGGAAGCCGCCCAGGACCGCCTCGTCGAAAAGCGCTTTCTCAATGACTGCGGCATATCAACCGCCCGCTTCCACGCGATCGACAGCCAGGCCGATCTCGAGACGGCACTGAAGGATTTCGGCGGCCAGGGCGTGCTGAAGACCCGGCGTCTCGGTTATGACGGCAAGGGCCAGAAGGTTTTCCGCTCGGCCGCCGACAGCCCGGAGGGCGCCTATGCCGCACTCGGCGGCGTGCCGCTCATCCTCGAAAGTTTCGTCGCTTTCGAACGCGAGGTCTCGATCATCGCCGCGCGCGCCACCGACGGGACGGTCGTCTGCTTCGATCCCGCCGAGAACGTGCACCGCAACGGCATCCTCCACACCTCGACGGTTCCTGCCGCGATCTCTGCAGCGACAGCGGACGCGGCGCGCCAATCGGCCGAAAAGATCCTTGCCGCGTTGAACTATGTCGGCGTCATCGGCATCGAATTCTTCGTGCTGGCCGATGGCGGCCTGATCGCCAACGAGATGGCGCCGCGTGTGCACAACTCCGGTCACTGGACGGAAGCCGCCTGCGTCGTCAGCCAGTTCGAGCAGCATATCCGGGCCGTCGCCGGCCTGCCGCTTGGCAGTGCCGAACGGCATTCCGACTGCATCCTGCAGAACCTGATCGGCGACGATATCCTTGCCGTTCCCGACTGGTTGCGGCGCCCCGACACGCTGGTTCATCTCTATGGCAAGACCGAGTGGCGCCCCGGCCGCAAGATGGGTCATGTCACCACCTTGACGCCGAAATCGCTGGTTTTGGCCTGAGAAAACACCCTTGTGCCTTGGGAAAAACACCTTCATGTGGTTGACACGGAAAAGGTGACGAGGTATCTGCTCCCCCACCTAAACAGCGCGCCCGATGGCGCGCTTTTGATTGTTAAAGATACGGGCGAATGTGAATTCCCCCATAGAGATCGCGGATCAGAAAAATGAAGATCAAGAATTCGCTCAAGTCGCTCAAGGCTCGTCACCGTGACAACCGTCTGGTTCGCCGCAAGGGCCGCATCTACATCATCAACAAGCTGAACCCGCGCTTCAAGGCTCGTCAGGGCTGATTTCGCGCGTCCGGATCGCCTTGCCGCGCAGGTTGCGCCGGCAGATATATCCGGTGGGTCGCTGCGGCGATCACGTCAAATTTGTTTGATCTTCGGCGTTGGCGGGCTAATATGTCCGCCATGCGCTTTTTTGCTTTGACGTCAGCGGCACTGCCGCTCGCCCTCATCCTGCTCACCTCCCCCTTTCCGGCCGCCGCCGCGGAAAAGCCGGCTGCCGCGACGAAAAAGGATGTCATCGTCGAGCAGACGGATGTCAACGGTTCGCCGAAGCAGCACCTCGACCAGCTCTTCAGCCAGTTGAAGCGTGAACGCGACCCCGACAAGGCCAGCGGCATCGCCAATGAAATCCGCATGGAATGGAACGATTCCGGCAGTGCCACCGTCAATCTGCTGATGCAGTGGGCCGACAAGGCGATCGAGGAAAAGCGCAATCCCGCTGCCCTCRATTTCCTCGATGAGGCAATCGCGCTGAAACCCGATTATGCCGAAAGCTGGAACCGCCGCGCCACGCTGAATTTCGTCATGGGCAATTACCGCAAGTCGATGTCCGACATCGAACGTGTGCTCGATCTCGAACCGCGCCATTTCGGCGCGCTCTCCGGCATGGCAGCGATCCTCAGCAATTCCGGCAACGACCAGCTGACCTTGAAGGCTTGGGAGCGTTTCCTCGATGTCTATCCCGCCGAACGGACAGCGCAGGAACAGGTCAACACGCTGGCGGAAAAACTCGCCGGCAATCGCACCTGATTCCCGGGCTGATATCTTGACGTCGGATCGTGCCGCGCAATTTAAAGCATGTCGCGCAGAAGTGTGCAGCGGTTTGCGATAGCGACATGTGTAAAACAAAGACCTGAGCGCGACGCGCTTTAGAATCTAGAGGGAACGATGTAGCGGTTTGTCCGCATGCAGGTCATCCCGCAATTATCGCTCGTTGAGATCATGCTTGCAGAAGTTTCCGCTCTTCTCGCCCCGCTCGCCGCCGCCATCGGTTACTCCACTTATAAGGCGCGGCAATTCGAACAGGCTTATCCGAATATCGGCGAACTGACGGATGTCGGCGGCTACCGCATGAATGCCGTCCACATCGAGCGTCCCGAAAATGCGGATCTGCCGGCGCTGGTCTTCATTCACGGCGCCAGCGGCAATCTGCTCGATCAGGTCGTCGCCTTCCGCGCCGCACTCGAAGGCCGGGCAGAAATGCTGTTCGTCGATCGTCCCGGCCATGGTTATTCCGAGCGCGGCGGCCCCGAGAATGCCGTCCCCTCCGGCCAGGCCGATGCGATCGCCAGGCTGATGGAAAAGCGCGGCATCGAAAAGGCGATCATCGTCGGCCATTCCTTCGGCGGCGCGATCACCGCCGCCTTCGGCCTGCGCCATCCTGACAAGACATCAGGCCTGCTCTTCCTCGCGCCCGCCACCCATCCCTGGCCGGGCGGCATCGACTGGTACTATCACGTGGCGACCGTGCCGATCGTCGGCTGGCTCTTCAACCATGCGATCGTCGTGCCGCTCGGGCTGAGCCGGCTGGAGCGCGGCACGCGGAACGTCTTCCGCCCCAATCCGCGCCCGACCGATTACATTGAAAAAACCGGTCCGTCGCTCGTATTGCGCCCCGGCGCCTTCCAAAACAACGCCGCCGATTTCAAAAGGCTGCTCGCCTATGTGAAGGAGCAGTCGCTGCTCTATTCGCAGATCACCGCGCCGACCGTCATCATAACCGGCGACAGCGACGAGATCGTCTGGGAACACTTGCACTCGCGCGGCCTTGCCCGCGATATATCAGGCTCCGAACTCATCACCGTCGGCGGCGTCGGCCACAAGCCGGATTATCTCGCGACCGATGTCGCCATCGCCGCCATGGAAAAAATCGCCGGCAAGCCGCTCGACCTGCAGGCGGTTGCCCGCAGGGCCGAGGAGAGACTTGCCGCCGCATCACGCGATCGGACGGTCGTAACCGTGCCGTCGTTGGGGCCAGGCGCCCTGCACGGCGCATGACCTCTCCGCCTTGGATTTCCGGCCCGCGAGACCGTCGGCGGTCCACCTGAATGCTGCTTCAAGCGCTGAGACGCACACCGCCGTCGCAGGTGATGACATGGCCGCTCATGAAGCCGTTTCCGATCAGGAAGGCGATCGCCTCGGCAATATCCTCCGGCCTGCCGACACGACCGACYGGCGTGCGGCCGGCGAAATCCGTAAAAACGCTGCCGCGCTGCTCCGGCGGCAGGAAACTCCACCACGGCGTATCGACGACCCCAGGTGAAACGCCGTTGACACGCAGCGGCTTCAACTCGGCGGCAAGCACTGGCACCATCGCCTCGATGCCGGCATTGACGGCCGCAAGTCCAGCCGTGCCAGGCATCGCTGCCTGCGCGCTGACTGCCGAAACGAAGGTGATGCTGCCGCCCGGCTGCAGCAGCGGCAGTGCTGCCTGGGCTGTCGCGGCATGCGGAATGAGCTTGGTCTGAAACCCGGCAAGCAGATCCGCCATGTCGAGCGTCGCGAAGGGTCCGGCGCCGTGACCGCTGCCCATCGCCAGCACGAGATGACCGAATGCGCCGATCCCGGCAAAAGCCTCCCCAAGGCCGGAAAGCTCCGCCGCATCGAGCACGAGGCTGCGCAGCTCGCCCTCGAGCGATGCCGTCGCCGCGGCAAGCTTTTCGCCGTCGCGGCCCGCAATGGTGACCGTGTAACCCTGTTTCAAAAGTAATTTCGCCGTGGCAAGGCCGATGCCGGAAGAACCGCCGATGACGACCACATGCTGCAAAGACATGATGCTGCTCCTTGAATTGATCGAGCCGCAGACGCTTCAACCACCTGCGACACCGGCATCATGCGCGGCCCGGAAACGGCAAACAGTTCCGGTTTTATCCTGGTATCAATACTGATATGATTCCCGCCATGGACCAGAGATCCGACACATTCGAAGCCCGCCGCCGTGAATTCGCAGCCTTCCTGCGCTCCCGTCGCGAACGGCTGACGCCCTCCGAGGTCGGTTTGCCGGAGGGGTTTCGCCGGCGCACGCCGGGTCTCCGGCGTGAGGAGCTCGCCATGCTCGCCGGCGTCGGCACCACCTGGTACACCTGGCTGGAACAGGGCCGCGAAATCAGGCCCTCCATGCAGGTGCTCAACGCCCTTGCCGATGCGCTGCGCCTCGACGAGGCCGAGCGCCGACATCTCTTCACCCTCAACAATCGCCAAGCGCCGCAGGCAGTCTCATCCGCACTCGAATGCGTCGACGAGCCGCTGCAGCGCATGCTCGCTAACCTGACCCACCAACCGGCTTATGTACTTGGCCGCCGGTGGGACGTGCTCGCGTGGAACCGTGCCGCCGAGGTGCTGTTCGGCGGTTACGACACGCTCGACCGCGACGAGCGCAATACCATGCATCGCCTCTTTGCCGACCCCGCGCATCGCAAGCTGCTCGTCGACTGGGAGGCGGTTGCCCGCGTCTCGCTGGCGATGTTTCGCGCCGACTGCGCGCGTTATGCCGGCGATCCGGATTTCGAACGGCTGATCGCGCTGCTGAAACAGGCAAGCGCTGAATTTCGTGATTGGTGGCAGCGCCACGAGGTCGTCAATCCGCTGTCCGGCATAAAGCGCATCAACCATCCCCTCAAGGGCCGCATGTCCTTCGAGCATACCGGCCTGACACTGACGAGCCGGCCGGAGATGAAGCTCATCGTCTATACGCCGCTCGATCACGATGACACCAACCTGAAACTCGCCGAACTCCTCACGCTTTAAGTTTTGTTTTCGCATATCGTCGTCGCAAAGCCGCTGCACACTTTTGCGCGGCATGCTTTAAAGCCAACCCCTTGCATTGCCTCAGGCTGTCGCAGCCCATATGTTTTTTCATCATTGTCCATAGGAGGGGAAATCATGGGCCGCCTGCATATCGGGACGATCTCCGTCATATCAGCATTGTCGCTGAGCCTTACCTCGGCTTTCGCCGCCTCGCCTGCGCCCGTAGAAGCCGAGCACGGCATGGTCGTCACCGCTCAGCATCTGGCGACCGATGTCGGTGTCGAGGTGCTGAAAAGCGGCGGCAATGCCGTCGATGCGGCAGTTGCCGTCGGCTATGCATTGGCAGTCGTCTATCCCGCGGCCGGCAATCTCGGCGGCGGCGGCTTCATGACCATCCGCCTGAAGGACGGCACGAAGACTTTCCTCGATTTTCGCGAACGCGCACCGCTTGCCGCAACGAAGACCATGTATCTCGATGCCAAGGGCGATATCGTGCCACGCGCCAGCCTCGACGGTTATCTCTCGGTCGGCGTGCCGGGCTCCGTCATGGGCTTCGAGACCGCGCGCGAGAAATACGGCACCAAATCGCGCCAGGATCTGATCGCGCCGGCACTTCGCTTCGCCAAAGAGGGTTTCACCCTGGAACAGGGCGACGCCGCAAGTTTCGCCGGCAACGCCAAGCGCCTCGCCAAGGATGAGGCGGCGGCAAAGATATTTCTGAAACCGGACGGCAAACCCTATGCATCCGGCGAAAAACTCCAGCAGCCGGACCTTGCTTCGGTCCTGGCAGGCATCTCCGAAAAAGGCTCCGATGCCTTCTACAAGGCCGCGCCCGCTGAGGCGATCGTCAAGGCGAGCCAGGCCAAAGGCGGCATCCTTGCCAAGGAGGATTTCGAGCAATATGCCGTGCGCGAATTGAAGCCGATCGAGTGCAATTACCGCGGCTACGACATCATCTCCTCGCCGCCACCTTCCTCCGGCGGCGTCATCATCTGCGAGATCCTCAACGTTCTGGAAGGCTATCCGCTCTCCTATCTCGGCTATAACTCGGCCGAAACCGTGCACCTCATGGTCGAGGCGATGCGCTATGCCTATGTCGACCGCAATGCCGCACTCGGCGATCCCGATTTTGTCGAGAACCCGGTCGCCAAGCTTCTCGACAAGAAATATGCCTTGGAGACTGCCGCCAAGATCGACCCCTACAGGTCTGGCACCTCGGCGAACCTCAAACCGCTCGGCGGCAAGGAAAGCACCGAGACGACGCATTATTCGATCATCGACGACGAGGGCAATGCGGTCGCCGTCACCTATACGCTGAACGGCTCCTTCGGCGCCGGCGTCGTGGCACCCGGCACGGGCATCCTGCTCAACAACGAGATGGACGATTTCACCTCCAAGCCCGGCGTGCCGAACCTCTACGGACTGGTGCAGGGCGAAGCCAATGCCATCGCGCCGAAGAAGACGCCGCTCTCCTCGATGAGCCCGACGATCGTCACCCGGGACGGCAAGCCCTTCATGGTGATCGGCAGCCCCGGCGGCTCGCGCATCATCACCATCACGTTGGAAGCGATCCTCAATGTCGTCGATTTCGGCATGGATATCAGCCAGGCGGTCAACGCCCCGCGTCTCCACCACCAATGGCAGCCCGACAAGGTCTTTCTCGAACCCTATGCGCTTTCGCCCGATACCGAAAAGACGCTCGCCGCCATGGGCTACAGCTTCGATGGCGGCAATGACGCGCCGCAATGGGGCCAGGCCGCCGGCATCCTCGTCGGCGGCAAAAGCCTTGCCGCCATCGCAAAAGGCGGCGGCGCCCGCTACAACGGCGCCATGGATAGCCGCGCAGCGGAAGGGTCGGCAAACGGCTACTGACGCTTCGGGGATCGCCCGATCAAACAGTCAACGGAAGCGCAACGCGGCTCGAGAAGCAGCGGTGGCACCATTCATGTCACCGTGACAAAGTCGCCGTTCACAATTGGCTTGCCGCGCCCTATGCATGGGCGAACCCGCAAGCAGAAAGATTCCCGAATGGCCAGCATTGAAATGATTGTCGCAGCTCGCGCCCGTCTGCGCGGTCATGCAAGGCGCACGCCGCTTCTCTCCTCCCCTTTCCTCGATGAGATCGCCGGCCGGCGTCTGTTCGTGAAAGCCGAATGTCTGCAGCATTCCGGCTCATTCAAGTTTCGCGGCGGCTGGTCGGCCGTCTCCGGCCTTGATGCTGCGGTACGCTCGAAGGGCGTCATCGCCTTCTCCTCCGGCAACCACGCCCAGGGCGTTGCGCTTGCTGCCAAGCTGCACAATATCCCCTCCGTCATCATCATGCCGAGCGATGCGCCGAAGCTGAAGATCGCCAACACCCGTGCCTTCGGTGCTGAAGTGGTGCTCTACGACCGCGTCAACGAGGATCGCGACGAGATCGGCGCGAGGCTTTCGGCCGAGCGCGGCCTGACACTGATCAAGCCCTTCGACGAACCGCTTGTCATCGCCGGCCAGGGCACGACCGGCCTCGAAATCTCCGAGCAGGCTGGGGAGGAAGGCGTGACATCAGCCGAAGTCCTCGTTCCCTGCGGCGGCGGCGGATTGACCTCCGGCATCGCGCTCGCCCTTGAAGCCAGTTCCCCCGGCTTTCGTGTCCGCCCCTGCGAGCCCAAGGATTTCGACGACACCACCCGCTCGCTCGCCTCCGGCAAGATCGAACGCAACGCGACGGTGTCAGGCTYGATCTGCGATGCGATCGTTACGCCGCAGCCGGGCAACATCACCTTCCCGATCCTCAAGCGCCTCGCGGGCCCTGGCATCGTTGTCACCGACGAGGAGGCGCTGCGCGCCATGGCGCTCGCCTTCACGCGGTTGAAGATCGTCGTCGAGCCTGGCGGCGCCGTGGCGCTCGCCGCCGCCCTTTTCCACGGCGACGCGCTGGAAAGCGACACGATCGTCGCCGTCACCTCGGGTGGAAATGTCGATGCCGATATCTTCGCCATGGCGCTCGAACGGTTCGGCTAGAGCGTGCAGGTGCAAGGTTGCAATCGGCCGCAAATGCCGTCAACGCTCTTGGGCCATCCGCAGCATATGCCGCGGATGGTTTTCGTCAGCAAACCATCATGCCAGCTTGTAACGCTTGGCCGGCATGCTGCGAGACAGGTTCGGCATCAATGCCTGGCGCGCCTGCTCGTAGGCCGACAGCAAGCCTGCATCCTCAAGCGCCGGAATCGTTGCGAACTCACCCTGCTTAAGGCCGGCGAGCGATGCATCGACCATGTCTTCGGCCGACATTACGATCTCGTTCGGCAGATGCTCTATCGGCGTGCCGGCAATCCCCCAGAATTCCGTCGCCGTGGCCCCCGGTAGCACGGCCTGGATACGGATGTTCTTCTCCGCCAGCTCATGCTTCAGCGACTGGCTGAAGGCGAGCACGAAGGCTTTCGTGGCGCCATAGACGCCGTTCAGGCGCTCTGGCGCGATCGCCACGATGGAAGCAATGTTAATGATCGTGCCACCGCCGCGGGCAACGAAACCGGGAACGGCGGCATAGGTCAGCCGCATCAGCGCCGTGACGTTGAGTTCGATCATCTTCTGCATCTTGTCGACATCGGCGGCGAGCAGCGGCGCCGTTCCGCCGACGCCGGCATTGTTGACCAGAAGCGTGATGCTCCGGTCTTGCTTCAGCACGCCCTCGACACGGGCGAGGTCGGCCGTGTTGCCGAGGTCAGCCACAACGGTCTCGACCGTCCTGTCCGTCTCCTCAGTCAGCCCGCTTGCCAAGGCCTTCAGCCGCTCGCCGTTACGGGCAACGATGATCAGGTCGTAACCCTGCTTTGCCAACCTGTGCGCATAGACTGCGCCGATGCCCGAGGATGCGCCGGTTACCAGCGCAGTACCCTTGTATTCCTGTGTCATGATCCATCTCCTTCAATTGCGCCGGCGTCTGCCCTGCGCCTGAGGAGAGTCATACTCCGGATTGTCAGCGTCCTGAATGTCATATACACCACCTTTTAGGACATAGGAGCTTAGCCATGCAGACCATCGCTTTCCTGCTCTATCCCGGCTTCCAGATCATGGGCCTGGCGGCCGTGTCGGCCTTCGAATTCACCAATCTGCATTTCCGCGAGAAGGTCTACGACATCCGCTACCTCTCGGAAGCCGGGGGTTCGCTGCGCACCTCGCTCGGCATGACGATCGAGACCGAGCCCTTCGGCGATCCCGGATTCGATACGCTGATTGTCACCGGCGCACCCGGCATTGCGTTGCCAAGTCCCGGCGAAAGCGGCTTCATTCGCGCGGCTCTTGGCGCCTCTCGCCGCATCGCTTCGATTTGCACCGGCACCTTCTTCCTCGCCGACGCAGGCATTCTCGACGGCCGGCGCGCGACGACGCATTGGTATCTCGCCCGCGAAATGAAGGCGCGTTACCCAAAGATCAAGGTGGAAGAGGATCGCATCTTCATCATCGACGGTTCGGTCTGGACATCGGCCGGCATGACGGCCGGGATCGATCTGGCACTCGCCATGGTCGAGAAGGACCACGGCATTGAAGTCGCCCGCGCCGTGGCCCGAATGCTTGTCGTCTATCACCGCCGTTCCGGCGGCCAGTCGCAATTTTCCGCGCTGCTGGAGCTGGAACCGAAATCCGACCGCATCCAGAAGGCGCTCGACTTTGCCCGCGGCAATCTGAAATCGCAGCTTTCGGTCGAAGAACTGGCGGGAGCCGCCCATCTCAGCCCCCGCCAATTCAGCCGAGCTTTCCGCGCCGAAACCGGGCAGTCACCGGCCAAGGCCGTGGAAAATCTCAGGCTCGAAGCCGCCCGGCTGATGATGGAGCAGAGTCGCCATCCGATTGACGTCGTCGCCGACGAGACCGGCTTTGCCGACCGCGAGCGTATGCGCCGCGCTTTCCTGCGCGCCTTTGGCCAGCCGCCGCAGGCAATACGCCGCAACGCCCAGCAGGAACTGCAGATGTGAGCACCCAGCCTGCGACGGGCTGTGTGCTTTCTGTCCTCGCTACTGTTGCTGAAGCGCCCGGCGGATCGCGATCTCGATCGGCGAATAGGCGCCGTCCTCCCGTTCGAGCCGGAGAGGTTCAGAAGGCGCAAGGCCGGGCTGCGCCATGAAGCGCGGCTGCCTGCCGCGATGCATCTGCGCTGCATGGATGAGGAACGGATGGCACAGATAGACCGTGCCAGCCGGGCCCGTCGCTAACGCCAGCGGCCGGTCCTCCCCCACATGCTCCAGCCAGAGGTACGCCATTCCCGCCTCGCCCGCTGGTGCCAGGAGGCGTGCGATATCCTTGTGCGAACCGACGCGGATGCGGGTCGGCGCGTCCTCCTCTCCGACATCCGAGAACAGGAAAAGCATCAGCAACGCCCGCCCGCGCGAGGTGATGTTCACCCGCCAGGCAGAAAAATCCCGCTGCTCGTTCGGATCGGAACCCTCGCCGGGAAAGCTGAGGTCGACATGCCAGCCGGCATCACCGGGATCATCGGGATGGGGGAAGCGCACCGGAAAACTGCCAAGTCCATTGCGCGGCTCCCAGCGACCGGTGCCGACGAGCTGGTCGAAGGCCGAATGCAATACCGGCGTGTTGACGGCTTTCTCGAAAGGTCCGCCGCCATAGCCGGCAAGTCGCACGACGGGCTGCGCCCACGTCCTTGGATCATCCGCGGCGAAGGGAATGTCACGCCACATGATGGCACGGGCTTCCTCGGCCAATGCGGGGGGAAAAGCGTCGTCGATCCTGACGAAACCGTCCTCGATGAATCGCTCGATCTGCGCAGCACTCAGTGCCGGCGGGTAAACATCTGATGTCATGAAATATCTCTCTATCGCCAAACCTGCCGGCTCTTTCCTTGGCCAGACGCAGGGTGGTTACATCCACGGCAACGCACCAGCCACGAAGGCTGGTCAGCGGCCGCATCTTCTGATGCCCGAAGGCAGAGCCTTAGAGGCTCAAGAAGAAGACCGAAGCGATATTGAGGGTGAACGTCTTCATAGCGGTTCGAGGCTACAGGCTTGCGCCCGAGGGGTCAATGCGGAGAGGTCAAGCCAACACATCGCGCAACGCGCCATGCACCGACTGAAGCACGAGCTCGGCAAGCCGGGCCGCAGCCGGTTGCGGTTCGGCTTCCGCCCGGTGCAGGACCAGACCGAGCTTCGGCAAATCCGGCAGGCCGATCGTCTCCGGCGCGAGCGGCCGGACCTTCGCCGGCAGGCCGATCGGCGTGCGGATGGTGAGACCGAGGCCTGCCGCGGTCGCGGCCCAGAGACCGCCGAGACTGGGACTGACGAAGGCGAGCCGCCAGGAGATGCCCGCCTCATCAAGCGCCTTGGTCGCTGCACTCCGCAACAGGCACGGTGCCTCCAGCGAGGCAAGCGGCATCGGCTCGCCGCTTGCGGCTTGCCAGCCCGGCTGGCCCTCCGAAGGCCCGATCCAGCGCATCGGCACTTCGCCGATCCGCTCGCAATGCGCCGTCAGCGTGCCATCGCTCCAGGCAAGCGCCAGATCGAGCTTGCCCGACGTGACGCGCTCGAGCAGTTCGGCATTGCGCACCACCCGCGCTTCGATCCGGACCTTCGGATGCGCGCGCGCAAAGCGGCCGAGCACATCAGGCAGCAGGGTCTCACCGAAATCCTCCTGTAGGCCGAGCCGCACCCAACCTTCCAGCTCGACGCTGTTGACGGCCGCAGCCGCCTCGTCGTTGAGCTCCAGCAGCCGCCTGGCATAACCAAGCATCGTCTCGCCGGCATCCGTCAGCGCCAGCCCGCGCCCCACCTTGCGGAAGATCGGCGTGCCCGCCTGTCCCTCCAGCTTCTTCAGCTGCGCACTCACTGCCGAGGTCGAACGCCCGAGCCGCTCGGCCGCCTTGGCGAAATTGCCGAGTTCCATGCCGGTTGAAAAGGTTCGAAGCACATCGAGATCGAAGATCGTCCGTCGCATTAGATAATCCCATTTTTCAGGATCATTAGTTCATAAAATTCTGATTTTCGGCATCATCGTGCCGTGCAATGGTTCAGCTGTCAAGGCCGACGGACGGCCTGAACCATGGAGATCCCGATGCCCTTCGTTCGCATTTCCCTTCGCAGAGGCAAGTCGCCGGACTACCTCATGGCGCTGGCCGACAACATCCAGCGCGCCCTGGTCGAGACCTTCGACGTGCCCGAAAACGACCGCTTCCAGGCCATTCATCAGCATGACGACAACGAGTTGATCTTCGATCGCAGCTATCTCGCCGGCCCGCGCTCGGACGACTTCGTCTATATCTCGATCACGATCGGCAGGCCTCGCACCGGCGAGATGAAGGCGGCGCTCTATCGGCGGCTCGCCGATCTCCTGGCGCAATCGCCGGGCCTCCGGCCTGAGGATGTGATGATCGTCATCAGCACCAGCGCGCCGGAAGACTGGTCCTTCGGCGACGGCATTGCTCAGATGACTGACCCAGACTGGCGGCTTCGTGTGGCTGGAGGCCGGCAATGAGCGCTTCGAACCCGAAGACCATGACCATCAGGCGCCCCGGCAAGGCAATCCGCTCGCCGGAGGGCGTCGCGACTGCGCCCTTCTGGGTCGAGATGCTGCTCGAAGGCAGCGCCGATGGCGAGAACACCGCAATGCGCGCCGCGCTCGATCCCGGCACCATTACCCGCTGGCACACGCATCCCAGAGGCCAGTTGCTCTATGTGCTTTCGGGCCATGGGTTGGCGCAGAACGACGGCGGTCCGATCGAAGCATTGCGTGCCGGCGATGCCGTCTGGTTTGCGCCCGGCGAGCGTCACTGGCATGGCGCCGCCAACGACAGCCCCTTCAGCTATATCAGCGTCCAGCCGACGGAAAACGGCAGCATCGTCGAATGGCTGCAACCGGTGGAGTGACAGTCATGATCACCATGCAGTACAGCTTCACCCTGCCCGCCGATTACGACATGTCGATCATCGACCGCCGCATCCGCGACAAGGGTCCGTTGCTCGACGGCTTTCCCAATCTCGGTTTCAAAGCCTATCTCAGCGCCCGCAAGGGAGAGTTCGGCAGCCACGACAATCTCTATGCGCCCTTCTATCTCTGGCAGAGGCCGGAAGGAGCAAGCGACTTCCTCTGCGGCCCAGGTTTCGAGGCTCTCACCAGCGCCTTCGGCTGGCCACAGGTGAGGACCTGGATCGTCTGGCAGGCAGAAATCTCAGCTGATATCGCCTCAGCCAAGTTCGCCACGCGCGATGTCCTGCAGACAGAGCCATATGCGCCGCTCGCCGATATCCGCCGCGCCGAAAGCGCGCAGGCTGGTGCCGACATCGCGACAGGCGACGCGCTCGCCTCCGTCACCGGCTTCGAACCGACGACCTGGACGCGGGTGCGCTTCAGACTGTGGCGAGAAATTCCCGAGATCGGCGAGCACACGCAGGCCTATCGCGTCGGCCACCTATCCCTGGCTCGACCCTGAACTCAGACGGTTGCCCGGCGATACAATGCCAGCGAGCCGGCAAGCGCCAGTAGCGCGCCACCGCAGGCCCGCTCCAGCCACATGGCGCCTGAGGTCTTGAGGAACCGTACCGCCTGCGAACCGAAGAAGGCGTAGCCGAACATGATGAGGAAATCGAGCACGGCAAAGACCAGCGCAAGCAGCGCATATTGCGTTGCCTGCGGCAGGCTCGGGTCGATGAACTGCGGCAGGAAGGCCGAGAAGAACAGGTAGCCCTTCGGATTGGTCGCCGCGACCATGAAACTCTTCAGCCCGATCGAGAAGGGCGAAGTCGCGCCCGCAGGCGCTCCGGACTTCAACGCCGCATCGATCGTGCCCTTCGAACGCAGCAGCATGATGCCGAGAAAGGCGAGATAGGCGGCACCTGCCCATTTCAGCATCGAGAACCAGAATTCCGACGCAGCGAGCAGCGCACCGAGCCCGATCGCGACGGCGCCGATCAGCACGAAATCGGACAGCACCGCGCCGATCATGCCGGCAACTGCGCGGCGCAGGCCATGCCGAGAACCATTGGTCAGCGCAAGCAGCACCGTTGGCCCCGGCGTCGCGATGCCGACAAAGGAAACGGCTGCAAAAGCCAGAAGCGTGACGATATCCATGATGCTCCTCCGAACCCAGAGCATGTCCTGCTCCAGGGACCGAAACTTGCATGCGCCGCCAAGCTTGGCAATGCCGGGTCCGTCAACGAAAAACCCGCCGCCTCTTCAGGCAGCGGGCTTTCGAAGGCATGCGATTGGATCAGACGCCGCTCTGGCCGTCGGAGCCGATATAGGCAATGCGGATCATATTGGTGGCACCGGGCGTGCCGAGCGGCACGCCGGCCGAGATGATGATGCGATCGCCCGGCTTGCCGAAGCCTTCGTCCGCGACGATGCGGCAGGCGCGGTTGACCATGTCGTCGAGATCGGTCGCGTCATGGGTGACGACGCAATGCAGGCCCCAGACGACGGCAAGGCGGCGTGCCGTCTTGATGATCGGCGACAGCGCCAGGATCGGCACCTGCGGACGCTCACGCGAGGCGCGAAGGCCCGTCGTACCCGACGAGGTGTAACAGACGATCGCCGACAGCTTCAGCGTCTCGGCGATCTGACGGGCAGCAAGCGAGATTGCATCGGCACCGGTCGCTTCCGGCTGGGCACGCTGGGCATAGATGATGCCGGGATAATGCGGCTCGCGCTCGATGGCAGTGGCAATCGACGCCATCGTCGCGACAGCTTCGACGGGATAATCGCCCGAGGCCGACTCGGCCGAGAGCATGACGGCATCCGCACCTTCGAAGACGGCGGTCGCGACGTCGGAAACTTCGGCGCGTGTCGGCACCGGCGCTGAGATCATCGATTCCAGCATCTGCGTGGCGACAACCACCGGCTTGCCCGAACGGCGGCAGGCACGGATCAGCTGCTTCTGGATGCCGGGAACCGATTCCAGCGGCATTTCGACGCCGAGATCGCCGCGGGCGACCATCAATGCGTCGGAAAGCTCGATGATTTCCTCGATGCGCTCAAGAGCCTGCGGCTTTTCAATCTTCGACATCAGGCCGACACGGCCACGGGCGATCTTGCGCACTTCGGCAAGGTCGTCGGGACGCTGGACGAAGGAAAGCGCCACCCAGTCGACATCGTCGGTGGCGAGCACCGCATCGAGGTCGGCGCGGTCCTTATCCGTCAATGCGCCGACGCCGAGCAGCGTATCGGGAAGGCTGACGCCCTTGCGGTCGGAGATGCGCGTGCCTGAAATAACAGTGGTGACGATGCTCTTGCCGTCGCATTTTTCTGCGCGCAGGGCGAGCTTGCCGTCATCGATCAGCAGACGGTGGCCGGGCTGGACCGACTCGAGGATCTCGGGGTGCGGCAGATAGACGCGGTTCTGGTCGCCGAGCGCTTCGTTGTTGTCGAGCGTGAAGGTCTGGCCGGGCTTCAGGTCCACCTTGCTGTCGACGAACTTGCCGACACGCAGTTTCGGTCCCTGCAGGTCGGCGAGAATGCCGATCGGCCGGCCGGAGCGCGCCTCGACCGAGCGAATGCGCTGGATAAGCGTACGCATCAGGTCGTGGCTCGCATGGCTCATATTGATGCGGAAGACATCGGCACCGGCCTGGTGCAGCTTCTCGATCATCGATTCCTCGGAGGAGGCTGGCCCGAGGGTGGCGAGGATTTTAACTTTGCGATTACGCTTCATCAATTCTGGCTTTCTTGCGTCCCTGGGGTGTCGGAGAGCTGAACCATCCAGCTACCCTGGCGGCCCGTATCATATTCCTTGAATCCCATCTTCTGGTAACCGCGGGCATAACAATCCTGCACACCCGTGATTTTGAATTCGTTTTCCGCCACGCACATCTGCACGTCACCCGTCCATCGTCCTCCCCGGGCGGCGTCCTCTGCGTAGAGGTAGTAATAGCGCGACTGCAATTCTCCCTCGATCAGCGTGGCGCAGGTCGTTGCCGGCACCTGCCACCAGCCCTCAGTCACCCAGCCATCCTTGGCCCGGTATCCGATCGCGACGCCGACGAGATTCTGTGTTCCGTTGCAGACGCGAAAATCGGCGCGTGCGGCATCTGCGATGAAAAACGGCATGGCGGCTGCAAGAGCGAACAGAGCGAGACGGACCAGCGGTCCGGACCGCGTGAGGAAASTTGGCGCGGCTTGGATCAACACGGCTCCCAAATAGCTCCACGGTTATTCGTATCCGTGTCTTCTTGCGCCGCCGTCAAGCGAAAGTCAACGCAATGCTAATCGATTATATTTCCTTTCATAACCACCCGTCGAGGGTCGGGCGCAACCTCTCCCCACCTGCCGCGCTTGAACCTGTCGCAGGCGCATGCGATCACTGCGCCCGGCGGCGCAATGACGAACGGCAATTCCCTGATGGACGACTTCCAATCTTTCGAAATCCTATCCGGTAAACATGACAAAGGCATGGTGATCCTCGCAGATCACGCGATGAACCGCCTTCCCGCGCAATATGGCCGGCTCGGACTGCCCGACGCGGCCTTCGCCCGCCACATTGCCTATGACATCGGTATCGAGGGCCTGACGCGGCAGCTTTCGGCAAAACTCGGCGTTCCCGCCGTGCTCGGCGGTTTTTCGCGCCTGCTGATCGACCCGAACCGCGGCGAAGACGATCCGACGCTGATCATGAAAATTTCAGACGGCGCCGTCATATCAGGCAATCATCCGATCACGCCGCAGGAATGGGACTACCGCATCGAAACCTTCCATCGCCCCTATCACGACGCCGTGGCCGCCACGATCGACAGAGTGGCGAATGCCACCGGCAGGGCGCCGCTGGTGCTGTCGCTGCACTCCTTCACGCCGGCCTGGAAAGGCATTGCCCGTCCCTGGCACGCCGCCGTGCTCTGGGATAGCGACCATCGCGCCGTCGGCCCGCTGCTCGACATGCTGCGCGCCGATCCCGATCTCGCCGTCGGCGACAACGAACCCTATGACGGCGCGCTGAAGGGCGATACCATGTACCGTCACTGCATGATCACCGGCATTCCGCATGCGCTGCTCGAGGTGCGCCAGGATCTGATCGCAGACGAGACCGGCATATCGGCATGGGCCGAACGCTTGGCGCCGATCTTTGCGGCGATGAATGCCGATCCCGCCTTGCACGGATACGACGTTCACCTGTCGCGCACCGGCCCCTATTAAAAGAAAGGAAGCAAGATGACCGCGCTCAGCAAGGAACAACAGACCGAATTCGAAGCTGCCGCCTTCCGCCGCCTCGTCGCACATCTTCGCGAACGCAGCGACGTTCAGAACATCGATCTGATGAATTTGGCCGGCTTCTGCCGCAACTGCCTGTCGAACTGGTATCGCGAAGCCGCCGAGGCCGAAGGTGTCCCGGTGACCAGGGACGAATCGCGCGAGATGGTCTATGGCATGCCCTATGAGGACTGGAAGAATCTTCACCAGAACGAGGCCTCGCCTGTGCAAAAGGCTGCTTTTGAACTGAACAATCCACACAAATAGCTTGGCTGGCCGCGAACAGGCTTGACCACGACGCCGCTTCGCGGCAGTCACTGGCATCCAAAATTGATCACCGAAAAATCAGGAGAACACGATGTCTGATGCTCATGGCGTCGCCCGCGATCAGCTTCGCGCTTTCATCGAGCGCATTGAACGGCTGGAAGAAGAAAAGAAGACCATCGCCGACGACATCAAGGACGTCTATGGCGAAGCCAAGGGAATGGGCTTCGATACCAAGATCCTGAAGAAGGTCGTGGCGCTGCGCAAGAAGGACGAGCAGGAGCGCATGGAAGAGGAAGCAATTCTCGACACCTACCTGCACGCGCTCGGTATGATCGAGGCGCCGCCGGAAGGCTGATCCACCGACATCGCCGATATCGACAAGCCGCCGAGCCTTTCGGCGGCTTTTCTTTTGCGTAGAACACGCTTGCCCAAGCGGCCACCTTGCCGGATCGAAATAGCAAAAAGAAAAACCGCCGGATCGCGCCGGCGGTTTCGAAATTCCGTAATCGGCAGGCTCAGTTCGTGTTGAACTTGCGCACTTCCATGAAGTTTACAGCCGTGCCGCTGAAGCGGGCCGGGTCGACCGAAGCGGTCTTGATGTTGAAGCCCTCGGCATAGACGGCGGTCGGCTGAGCCCGCATCGTCTGGCTGACGAACCGCGGCGCCTTGACCTGCTTGGAGGCCATTTCCAGGCGAGCATTGGTGAGCGCCCACTGCGAGATCATCTTTTCCGTCAGCTTCGGCTCGGTGCGTACCGTCGTGCGGCTGGCATCCGCTGCCGCGGCTTCCTTCTGCGTCGGGCGACCACCCTTGGCGGGAAGCCCCTGCGCCACGGCGCTTTCGGCCGCCGGTTCGTCGAAGCTGTCGCCAAAGCTTGCCGATTTGGTCATCGGTGCCAATGCTGCGAGCTCGAGCGGCGGCTTTGCGGCAGGCGTCTTTTGCGTCATCGCAGCGTTGATCGCCTGCTCCACCGTGACCGGCGGCGCCTTCGATGCGATCTGGCTTTCCCTTTCGTTCCGCTGCTGGTCGAGCGCATCGGCCACGGCAGGAGACAGTACGTCCTGATCGGCTTCGTCGGCCTCTGCTTCCGGATCGGAATCGGCCGCGGCAAGAAGGTTCTCGGCAACGGAAGGGCGTTCGATCGGCGTCGGAACCGGCAGTCCATTCGCGCCCGTCAGCACGGGATCGGTCGACGCGACCTCGGCGTCGCCAGGCGCGCGGCGCGGGCCGAGAAGCGAGGGAACCGGAATGCTGTAGGCGCTAAGATCGGCGAACTGCTGCGGCTGAGCCTGATCGGCCGGAAGGGCCGCCGCAAGAGCCTGCTGGGCAGCATTACCCGAAGGCGGCGCGACGAGCGCACTCGCCACTTCGCTGCCTGCCGGCTGGTTGCTGAATGCCGGTCGAACCTGCGGCACCGGCGCATTCAGATCGGCGACCTCGGTCGGCTGCGGCTCGGCCGGGGCGGGCTCGGCCTTCGGCGGCGTCGCCTTGGCAACTGCAACAGGCGTGGAATCGTCCGACTCGTCTTCCTGCTCGTCCGCTCCGCCGCCAAAGAGCGCTTCAAACAGCGTCTTGTGCTTCGGCGATTCCGATTCGGATGCGCTGGCGATCTGGATCTGCGTGCCGCTGGCGCGGCGCTTATAATCGGCCATCGCCTGCTGGTAGCCCGGCAGCGGCTTGCCGTCAGCCGGAATATGAATGGTGTTGCCGTTCGGGAAAAGCCGGACAAGCTCGTCGCGGCTCATGCGCGGCCAGGCGCGAACGCCGCCGACATCCATATGCACGAAGGGCGAGCCCGACTTCGGATAGAAGCCGACGCCGCCGACCTGCATCTTCATGCCGATGCCGCGCAACGTCGCCAGCTTGACGTCGGGAATGAAGAAGTCCATCGCCTTGCCAAGCATATGCTGGCTTTTTTCGGCGACACCGGAATTGCGCGAGCGGCCGCGCAGCATCTCGTTGGTTCCCGGCGAGCGGAAACCGCAGACGACGTTGATGTAGTCCCTCGAACCGCTCTGGCGATAGACTTCCCAGATCAGGTCGAACAGGCGCGGATCCATCTTCGTCGGCTGGTTCTTGCGCCAGTCGCGCAGGAAGCGGTTCAGCTGCTCCAGACCCTTGGGGTCGAACTTGCCATTACGCTTGTAGGTGATGACGGCTTTTTCGCCGGTATGAATGAAATAGAGCTTGAGACTGCGGGTGTCGCCCGCTGCCTGCGAAGGCGTACCAACGAATACCGGTGAGGAAACCGCGAGCGCAAGAAGGGCGGCCGCTACCGTCCTTATTGCCTTTCCGCAAATGTCGGCGCACAACAAACGCCAGCTCAAGCGCGAAGGCTTGGAATTCCCATTCAGATTCGGCAACTCGATCCCCGTCAGACAGACAATGTCCCGTACTGTCTCAGATGACTGTCAAATGCGGTCACACGATGGCAAAAATGCCACACATGATCAACCTTTTCTTTACATAGTGAACGCACCACTAACAAGTGGTTTATGACTAGTAACAAAACGTGGTTGCCTTAATCTTAACGAAAAGCGCTTAAGCCGCATCTTTCTGGGGATTGTCAGGGTCTATGCCGTAATCCTTGAGCTTGCGATAAAGTGTGGATCGGCCGATGCCAAGCTTGCGCGCTACTTGACTCATCTGTCCGCGATAGAATTTGAGTGCGAATCGGATAAGTTCCTCCTCGACATCGGCAAGCCTACGCACGTCTCCGGCAGGATTGACGCTGGCGATCGCGTTTTCCGATACTTCGGACAGGCGGTGGTGCACCTCTCCCGACATCGACGCCCTGAAGTCCTCGCCATAGCCATTGTCGGGATCGAGGCCGGTATTGTCGGCAACGAGCGCCAGATGATCCACCACGTCATATTCCGGAAGCTGGGCAGCGATCTGCGGGAAATCAGCCTCGGTCAGCTCCGGCCCTTCGGCCAGAACGACCGCGCGGAAGATCGCGTTTTCGAGCTGTCGGATATTGCCCGGCCAGTCATAGGCGGTCAGCAAAGCCAGCGTGCCGGCATTCACCGTCATGCGGCGGCCACTCTTCTGCTCGCTGGAGAAGCGGTCGGCAAAGACGCGCACCAGATGCGGAATGTCTTCCTTGCGTTTGCGCAGCGCCGGAATGGTGATCGGGAAGACGTTGAGGCGATAATAGAGATCCTCGCGGAAATGGCCGTTCTTGRCCTCCTCGATCAGATCCTTGTTGGTCGCCGAGATCAGTCGGACATTGACCTTGTGTGCGGTGCGTGCACCGACGGTTTCGATCTCGCCCTGCTGCACGGCACGCAAGAGCTTCACCTGCACCTCGAGCGGCAAGTCGCCGATCTCGTCGAGGAAGATGGTGCCGCCGTCGGCTTCCATGAATTTGCCGATGTGGCGCTCGGTCGCGCCGGTGAACGCGCCCTTCTCGTGACCGAAGAGAATGCTCTCGACCAGATTATGTGGGATCGCCCCGCAATTGACGGTAACGAAGGGCTTGTTCGAGCGGTCGCCGCCGGACTGGATGGCCCGCGCCACCAGCTCCTTGCCGACGCCGGATTCGCCTTCCAGCACGACGGGGATGTTGGACTGAGCCGCCCGCTGAGCAAGATCGATAACCCGGAGCATCGCCGGGCTTGCCGAGACGATATCGTCGAAGCCGACCGAACCGGAACGAGACCGGCGTCCGGCCCGCGCCTTCACTTCGCGCTGGTCGAGCTTCATCGCGTTCGAGATCGACGTGGCGATGCGTTCGGGCGAGACCGGCTTGACGACGAAATCGAAGGCGCCGGCGCGCATCGCCTGCACCACAGTTTCGATGCCGCCCTGCCCCGTCTGTACGATGACGGGGATCTGCGTGCCGAATTCGTGAAGCGCGTCGAGAAATTCGAGGCCGGTCATCTCCGGCATCATCAGGTCGAGCACGATGACATTGAAAAGGCCGGAGTCGCGTTTGACCATTTCCAGGCCGATGCGGCCGTTTTCCGCCTGGTGCACGACATGGCCGTGACGCTCGATTGCGTTCTTGAGCAGGCGGCGCTGCACGGGGTCGTCTTCGACCACGAGGATTTGCCCTGCTCCCTTGAGCTCATTGTAACCGGTCATTGTCGCCTCACTTCATGCGAAACCATAAAGCGCACTCTGACAGGAAGGCTTGAACATCCAGTTTTGAGAAACAATTGCATTTTAACAATTGCAACGGGTCGTTTTCGTGCCGAAGCGAGCCTTTTCATGCACCGAAAGCCCCGCAATGCCGGGCCTTGGCACGCTGACAGCGCCGCGCGTCTTTCAGGCGCGCAAAGGTCGCTGTAACACTTTCAATCAACGCATCATGCTTTCCGAAAATCGATTCCGATTTTCGGGCCGATGCGCTAGACAATCAGACCTGTTATGAAAGTGGAGAGGAATTGCGCCCATGAAAATCACGCTCCCGCATGCCGGCCTTCATTTGTCGGCAGCAGCACCGGCTGGGGCCGCCGACCCGGCGCTCGGCGATCTGCCGGTCTGGAAGCTGCAGGATCTTTATCCCTCCGCGACCTCCACCGCCTTCGTCGCCGACATGGAAAAGGCCGGCAAGGCCGCAATCGCCTTTGAAGAAAAGTGGAAGGGCAAACTTACTGAGGCGGCGACGAAGACCGGCGCTGAGGGCATCGGCGCGGCCCTGAAGGAATATGAGGCGCTGGACGACATCATCGGCCGCCTCGGCTCCTTTGCCGGCCTCACCTATTTCTCCGACACCACCAACCCGATAAACGGCAAGCTTTACGGCGACGTACAGGCCAAGATCACCGAATTTTCCGGCCATCTCCTGTTTTTCGCGCTGGAACTGAACCGCATCGACGACGCGGTGATCGACGCCTGCATGGCGAATGATCCCGCCGCCGGGCACTATCGTCCTTGGCTGCTCGACCTCAGGAAGGACAAGCCCTACCAGCTCGACGACAGGCTGGAACAGCTCTTCCTCGAGAAGTCGATGACATCGGCCGCCGCCTTCAACCGCCTCTTCGACGAAACCATGGCGGAACTTCGCTACGACATCGATGGCGAGAAGGTGCCGCTCGAAGTGGCGCTGAACAGGCTGCAGGAAAAGGATCCTGAGGCGCGACGCAAGGCAGCCATGGCGCTCGCCGAAACCTTCAAGGCGAATATCCGCACCTTCACGCTGATCACCAACACGCTTGCCAAGGACAAGGAGATCGCCGACCGCTGGCGCGGCTTCGAGGACATCGCCGACAGCCGCCACTTGGCAAACCGAGTCGAGCGCGAGGTCGTCGATGCGCTGGCCGCGGCCGTCCGCGAAGCCTATCCCCGCCTTTCGCATCGCTATTACAAGATGAAGGCGAAATGGCTCGGCATGGAGCAGATGAATTTCTGGGACCGCAACGCGCCCCTTCCGGAAACCTCCAGCGCCATCATCTCCTGGCCGGAGGCGAAGGACACGGTGCTGTCGGCCTACGGCAATTTCGCCCCGGAGATGGCTGATATCGCCAGGCGCTTCTTCGACGAACAGTGGATCGACGCCCCGGTCCGTCCCGGCAAGGCGCCCGGTGCCTTCGCCCATCCGACGGTTCCCTCGGCCCATCCTTATGTGCTCGTCAATTACATGGGCAAGCCGCGCGACGTGATGACGCTCGCCCACGAACTCGGGCACGGCGTGCATCAGGTTCTCGCCGGTGCGCAGGGGGCGCTGATGTGCCAGACGCCGCTGACGCTTGCCGAAACCGCCTCCGTCTTCGGCGAGATGCTGACCTTCCGCGCGCTTCTGCAAAAGACCACCGACACGCGCGAGCGCAAGGCGATGCTTGCCCAGAAGGTCGAGGACATGATCAACACGGTCGTGCGCCAGATCGCCTTCTACGAATTCGAGCGCAAGCTCCACACCGCCCGCAAATCAGGTGAACTCACAGCTGACGACATCGGTGAACTCTGGCTCTCTGTTCAATCGGAAAGCCTTGGGCCGGCGATCAGCATTTCCGAGGGATATGAGACCTATTGGGCCTATATCCCCCACTTCATCCACTCGCCCTTCTACGTCTACGCCTATGCCTTCGGCGATTGCCTGGTGAATTCGCTCTATGCCGTCTACCAGAAGGCCGAGAAGGGCTTCCAGGAGAAGTATTTCGAACTGCTGAGGGCCGGCGGCACCAAACATCACTCGGAACTGCTGAAGCCTTTCGGCCTCGACGCCACCGATCCGTCGTTCTGGAGCCAGGGCCTGTCGATGATCGAAGGGCTGATCGACGAGTTGGAAGCGTTGGACCGAGCGGCCTGATCAGCCCTGTCCCCACGCCAAACCTCTTCCCGCAAGCGGGGAGAGGCGCCGGCTGGCGGACCAGGGAGATCGCACTCCAAGAAAAGACGCCGATGGCCGAAACCCAACCCTATATTCTGTTCCGCGACGACGCGACCGGACAGGTGATGCTTTTCGCCGAGCCGGCAGAGATCATCCTTGCCAGGACGCGCGCCGAGTTCTTTGCAGGCCTTATCAGGATGGAGCAGGCCAAGACCGCAGGCAAATGGCTTGCCGGCTACATGGCCTACGAGGCCGGATACCTCTTCGAAGAAAAACTCGCTCCCTTCGTCGGGGAGCATCGCGAAACTCCGCTGCTCTGTTTCGGTGTGTTCGACGCTCCACAGCCGGATACACATCCGCTTGCCCAACCAAAACAGCGCCGCGAAAACGAGGAATTCCTCACCGCTCCGAAAGCCTCCTGGGATTTCCCTGTATATAAGGAGCGCTTCGACCGCCTTCACAAGCACCTGCGGCTCGGCGACGCCTATCAGGCGAACCTCACCATGCCGGTCGAGGCCCGCTGGAACGGTGATCCCCGTGCCGCCTTCTGGTCGCTGATCGAACGCCAGCCGGTCAAATACGGCGCGCTGGTCGATCTCGGCGGTCCGGTCATCCTTTCGCGGTCGCCCGAGCTTTTTTTCCGCACCGATGAAGAGGGCTGGATCGAGACCCATCCGATGAAGGGCACGGCGAAACGCGGCGCGACCGCCGCCGAGGATGCCGAAATCATCGAGGCCATGCGCCGCGATATCAAGACGCAAGCGGAAAACCGCATGATCGTCGATCTCCTGCGCAACGATATCTCCCGCATCACCGAGGTCGGCACGCTTGACGTCCCGAAGCTCTTCGACATCGAGACCTATCCGACCGTCCACCAGATGGTGAGCCATGTGCAGGCAAGGCTCCGCCCCGATCTTTCGATCCATGACATCTTCTCCGCGCTCTTCCCCTGCGGTTCGATCACCGGCGCGCCGAAGATGCGGGCAATGGAAATTCTCCATGCGCTCGAGGATGTCCCACGCGACGCCTATTGCGGCGCGATCGGCATGATCTCGCCCACCGGCGCCATGCGTTTTTCCGTCGCCATCCGCACCATCACGCTTTTTGAGGGCGGCAGGGCCGTCTTCAATGTCGGCGGCGGCATCGTCTTCGATTCCACCGCCGAGGCCGAATATGAGGAATGCCTGCTCAAGGCCCGCTTCGCCGTCGGCGACCAATGGATTGCGCGATGATCGATTTTTCGCTGATCGAGACGCTGCGCTGGCAGCCCGGCGAGGGCTTCATTCGGCTGCGGCTGCATCTCGCCCGGCTGTCCCGCTCCGCCCGTCGCCTTGGCTTCCCGCAGCCGATCGAGGCAGCGGCCAAGCTCGACGAAGCCGTTGCGGGTGCTGCCGGTCCGCTGCGCATCCGCCTGACCTTCGATGCGCAAGGCCGGATCGAGGTGACGAGCGCCGCCTTCGTCCCGCTGGCGCCCGATACGACCTGGATCGCCCGCCTCGCCGAAACCCGTCTGAATTCCGCCGACAGGCTGCTGCGCGTCAAGACCACGCGCCGCGCCGTCTACGAGGCCGCGCGGGCCGAATATCGGCCTGATGAGGCCGATGAGGTCATCCTTTTGAACGAGCGCGGCGAAGTCTGCGAGGGTACCATCACCTCGATCTTCCTGGACGACGGAACCGGCATCCTGCGCACCCCGCCCATCTCCTGCGGCCTGCTCGCCGGTGTGCTGCGCAGCGAGCTCATCTGCCGGCGCCAGGCCCGTGTCGGCCGCCTCGCGCTTGCCGATCTCGATGCCACGCTTTATATCGGCAACTCGCTGCGCGGCCTGATCCGCGCAAACCTCGTCAGGAGCTGACCATGTTCATTCTCTCGCTCACCTATGTAAAACCCAACGATGAAGCCGACAGGCACATGGCGCCGCACATGGCCTGGGTGAAGGAGGGTTATGCCAAAGGCTGGTTTCTCGCCTCCGGCCGCAAGGTGCCGCGCACCGGCGGTGTCATCCTCGCAATCGGCGATCGCGCCGCGGTCGAGGCCTATGTCGCCACCGATCCCTTCACCATCCACGGCGTCGCCGAATACGAAATCACCGAGCTAGCCGTGACGACGGCGGTCGAAGGACTGGAAATCCTGAAGCGCTGAATTTGCAGGAGCCGATCGTGGATGATCTCGCCGCCCATCTGAAAGAACTCGAGGAAAAACTCTTCGACCCATCGGTTCGCGCTTCGCGGGAGATGCTGACTGCGTTGCTCTCTCGCGATTTCCGGGAAATCGGCAGTTCCGGACGGCTCTATACCTTCGATATGATCGTGCCCGCTCTTCTGGCCGAGCATCGGACGGGAACGTCACGCGGCGAGCATTTCGAAACTCAAAGACTTGCCGAGCATATCGCGCTCGTCACCTATCGCGCCATTTACACGGACGTCGACGAAAGCGAAAGGCAAACGCTGCGCAGTTCCATCTGGCGGCTGGAAGAGGATGGGCACTGGCGCATGCTCTTCCACCAGGGCACCGTCATCGGTTAAGCCAAGCCATGCTGGCTGCCGATCCCAGGACGGCTTCGCCGGCCTCTACCGCCACTCGATATTTGGCCTTTCCCCCTCAATGCTCTTTATTGTGACGTCGTTTTATGGTTAGAGCCGGTCACCTCGCACTCTCTGCGGCAATTTCAAAACAATTCTCGGGCTGAACGCCTTCGTCCCCTTCCACAGGAGAAAAGAATGACGGAACAGAATTATCCGGTATATGCCGAAATTACCGGTCCGATCGTGATGATCGGCTTTGGCTCCATCGGCCGCGGCACATTGCCCCTGATCGAGCGCCATTTCAAATTCGAGAAGAGCCGGATGGTCGTCATTGACCCGCGCGAAGAGCCCTCCGACATGGAGATCCTGCGCAAACACGGCGTTCGCCATATCAAGGAATATGTCACCAAGGACAACTATAAGGAACTGCTGAAGCCGCTGCTGACGGAAGGCGAAGGCCAGGGCTTCTGCGTCAACCTTTCGGTCGACACCTCCTCGCTCGACATCATCAAGCTCTGCCGCAAACTCGACGTTCCCTATATCGACACCGTCGTCGAACCCTGGCTCGGCTTCTATTTCGACAAGGGCATGAGCAATGCCGACCGCACCAACTATGCGCTGCGCGAGACCATGCGCAAGGAAAAGGCGAAGAACCCGGGCGGCGCCACCGCCGTCTCCACCTGCGGCGCCAATCCGGGCATGGTCTCCTGGTTCGTCAAGCAGGCGCTCGTCAACCTCGCCAACGACACCGGCCTCAAATTCGAGGAACCGGATCAGCACGATCGCGAAGGCTGGGCAAAGCTGATGAAGAAGCTCGGCGTCAAGGGCGTCCACATCGCCGAGCGCGACACCCAGCGCACCAAGCATCCGAAGCCGCTCAATGTCTTCTGGAACACCTGGTCCGTCGAAGGCTTCATCTCTGAAGGCCTGCAGCCTGCCGAACTCGGCTGGGGCACGCATGAAGAATGGATGCCGAAGAACGCCAAGAAGCACAAGAAAGGCAACAAGGCGGCGATCTACCTGGAACAGCCGGGCGCCAACACCCGCGTGCGGACCTGGTGCCCGACGCCCGGCCCGCAATACGGCTTCCTCGTCACCCACAATGAGTCGATCTCGATCGCCGACTTTTTCACGGTCCGCGACAAGGACGGCGAAGTGACCTTCCGCCCGACCTGCCACTATGCCTACCATCCGGCCAACGACGCCGTGCTCTCGCTGCATGAGATGTTCGGCAATGGCGGCACGCCGCAGCCGGTCCACCACGTTCTTGATGAGGACGAGCTGGAGGACGGCATCGACGAACTCGGCGTCCTGCTCTACGGCCATGAGAAGAACGCCTACTGGTATGGCTCGCGCCTGTCGCTGGAAGAAACCCGCCGCATCGCGCCCTACCAGAACGCCACCGGCCTGCAGGTCACATCAGCCGTCCTCGCCGGCATGGTCTGGGCGCTGGAAAACCCGAATGCCGGCATCGTCGAAGCCGATGAGATCGATTACAAGCGCTGCCTCGAAGTGCAGATGCCCTATCTCGGCCCGGTCGAGGGCCACTACACCGACTGGACCCCGCTCGACGGCCGTCCGGGCCTCTTCCCCGAGGATATCGACACCAAGGATCCGTGGCAGTTCAGGAACATTCTCGTTCGCTGAGATCGCCTGTACGGCTTTGACAATGCCCGCCGCAAGGCGGGCATTTTTGTAACGCCGGCTGTCTAAATGCCGCCCGGTGCCCTTCCAAGGCTTGCCTTCATGCCGGGCGCGCGCCATGTTTTGCCCGAACTTGGCGGGAGTCCGCCGCGCCGATTCGCCGGGAGAAGCCTTATGAAAATCAGAACTGGTCTCGTTCTTGTCGGTGCAGCGGCCGCTCTTGCCGCCTGCGTTTCATCAGAGCCGCGCCGTCTGCCGGTTGCAACCGCGCCCGCCGCTACCGGCGTCGAAGGCAACTGGAGCGATCCGAACGGCATCGTTTCCACCTTCCAGGGCGGTACTTTCACCACCCGCACGACCGACAGCAACCAGCTTCTTGCCTCGGGTACCTATATCAATACCTCACCGACCCTGGTGGAGATCAACATGACTTCGCTGGTGCGCAAGACCCAGTCCAAGGTCAATTGCGCCCTCGTCAACCCGAGCCAGCTCAATTGCACCTCCGATTCCGGCGCACAGTTCACGCTTTCCCGCCGCGGCTGAAAGATGAGACGATAGGCTAGAGCCTTTCCGGGTTAGATTGAAGCATTCTGTTGGCTCAAACGGAGTCGGATGGTCGACCGGCCGGCGCGCGTCGTAGCCCGGCTCTACGGCCAAGCCGGCCGGTCGATCAGCCGGCCCGTTTCAGCCAACCCGAAGGGCCGGGCATCTTTCCGCCAGGATCAAAGGCGATCGGCTCGGACGTACCAAGGGGTATGCCCTTCGCCAATCGCCTTTGCCCTGACGAAAACCTGCTCCGGCAGAATGCTTCAATCTAACCCGGAAAGGCTCTAAGCACACCATGCGGGCCTTCGCCTCTTACCTCATCCTGCTGCTCGCATTGCCGCTTGCGGCACTTGCGGTCGTCTTGCCGGCCAACGTCTATCGTGCCCAGGGCATCGCCGCTCCCGATTGCGACGGGCCGCTGCAGGTGTTGATCTTCGCCGTGCCTGCCGTCCTGATCTACGGCGCAGGTGCGCTCCTTGCCTATCGGGCCGGCCGGCGCTTTGATCGCCTTGTTTCCCTTCTCTGCCTGGTCATAGCACTCGCTGCAGTTCCGAATATTGCAGAGGCCGTGCACGAACTCTATCGAAACGCCGCCGACGGCGAATGCCGGGGATAAGCAACCCGGCTTTTTTGCCCTGCCCCCTTGGAAAGCGCCCAGCCTGGCCCAGCTTTCTCTTGCGGTCGTGCATCGTCTGATGGAACATCCGCAGGCCGGGAAACCGCCCCGGCGCACGATGAAAGGGATCGGCGAGGATCAAGGGGGATCCTTCGCCTCAATCAGGAGAACAGGGATGACGAAGTCTTTCAGCTTCGGTCTTTTGACCGCGTCCATGCTGGCGCTGAGCGCGGGCGCCGCCTTTGCGGATTACGAACTCAATATTCTTCATATCAACGATTTCCATTCACGCATCGAATCGATCAACAAGTTCGACTCCACCTGCTCGGCAGAGGAGGAAGGCAAGAAGGAATGCTTCGGCGGCGCCGCCCGCCTGAAGACCGCGATCGACCAGCGTCGTCAGGCGCTATCGGGCAAGAATGTCCTCCTCCTCAATGCCGGCGACAATTTCCAGGGCTCGCTCTTCTACACGACCTACAAGGGAGCGGCCGAAGCCGAATTCCTGAACCTGATGAAGTTCGACGCCATGACCGTCGGCAATCATGAATTCGACGACAGCGAGGACGGGCTTGCGACCTTCCTCGACAAGGTGCAGTTCCCCGTCGTGACGGCGAATGTCAAGGCGACAGCCGCCTCCAAGCTCGGCGACCGTATCAAGCCCTCGCTGGTGCTCGATGTTGGCGGCCAGAAGATCGGCATCGTCGGCGCCGTCACCAATGATACGGCAGAGCTTTCCTCCCCCGGTCCGAACGTGACGATCGCCGATGACGTCCAGGCCATTACTTCAGCCGTTCAGGATCTGAAGGGCCAGGGCGTTAACAAGATCATCGCGCTGACCCATGTCGGTTATCCCCGCGATCTCGCCCTGATCGCCAAGATCCCGGATGTCGATGTCGTCGTCGGCGGCCATTCCCACAGCCTGCTCTCCAACACCGACCCCAAGGCCGAAGGCCCCTATCCGACGATGGTCGACAATCCCGGCGGCTATAAAGTGCCGGTCGTCCAGGCCGCCTCCTACAGCAAGTATCTCGGCGACCTCGTCGTCAATTTCGACGATAGCGGCGTCGTCAAGGATGCCAAGGGCGATCCGATCCTGATCGATTCCACCTTTACGCCCGATCCGGCCGTCATCACCCGCATTGCCGAACTGGCAAAGCCGATCGAGGAATTGCGCAAGAAGGTGATCGGCTCTTCCGAAAGCCCGATCGAAGGCGACCGCAAGGTCTGCCGCGTCAAGGAATGCTCGATGGGCAATCTGGTGGCCGACGCCATGCTCGATCGCACCAAGAATCAGGGCGTCACGATCGCCGTTCAGAACGGCGGCGGCCTGCGTGCTTCAATCGATGGCGGCGAGGTCACCCAGGGCGAGGTCATCACCGTCCTGCCATTCCAGAACACGCTCGCCACGTTTGAGCTGACCGGCGCAAACGTCGTCAAGGCGCTCGAAAACGGCGTCAGCCAGATCGACCAGGGCGCCGGCCGTTTCCCCCAGGTCGCCGGCCTGAAATTCTCCTTCGACCAGTCGAAGCCCGTCGGCAGCCGTGTCAGCGATGTGCAGGTGAAGGACGGCGACAATTTCGCACCGATCGATCCGGCCAAGACCTACAAGGTTGCGACCAACAACTTCATGCGGGCCGGCGGCGACGGCTATTCGATCTTTAAGGAAGGCCAGAACGCTTATGATTTCGGCCCGGATCTTGCCGACGTGACCGCCGAATACGTCGCCGCGCATTCGCCTTACAAGCCATACACGGATGGCCGCGTCACAGAATTGGCGCAGGCAGCGCCCGCTCCTTCCGCTTCCGAGCCTGCGCCTGCCGCACCGGCTGCTCCGGCCCCCTCCACCGAACCCACCCCTGCACCGGCCGCTCCTGCTCCCTCCACAAAGCCGGCTCCCGCACCCACTCCTGCTGCCCCGGCACCAGCAGCACCGGCCCCCGCGCCGGCAGCCTCTGCACCTGCCGCAACGACGCCTTCCACCCATGTCATCGCCGCGGGCGACACCTTCTGGGATCTCGCCGTGACCTTCTATGGCGACGGCACACTGTGGCGGAAGCTCTCGGATGCGAACGGCAAGCCGAACCCGCGGCACCTGACAGTCGGCAAGGAGATCGAGGTCCCTGCCAAGTAAGACGATTTGTCCCGATGTCACTGGCCGGCCCGGGGTTTCCCGGGCCGGTTTTTGTTTCTATAGGGTGAACCACGATCTCCAGGCTGCGTATGAGCCGAAGAGACAGAAAGAGCTTTGGGACCAGAATGACAGCAGATATTTCACTCCGCCCGGCGGACCATCCGGCCGTCAAGTCAGGCAAGGTCGGTGTCCTGCTGGTCAATCTCGGCACGCCTGATGGCACCGACTATACCTCGATGCGCCGCTACCTCAGGGAATTCCTCACCGATCGCCGCGTCATCGAATGGTCGCCCTGGAAGTGGTATCCGATCCTGTTCGGCATCGTCCTCAACACCCGCCCGCAGAAGGTCGGCAAGGCCTATGAGCTGATCTGGAACAAGGAGAAGAACGAAAGTTATCTGCGCACCTACACCCGCAATCAGTCGGAGCTGATGGCCGCGCGCCTGAAGGATCTTGATAACGTCAAGGTCGACTGGGCGATGCGTTACGGCACGCCGTCGATTGCCTCGCGCATCGACGCGCTGAAAGAAGAGGGTTGCGACCGTATCGTGCTCTTCCCGCTCTATCCGCAATATGCGGCGGCGACGACCGCCACCGTCAACGACAAGGCCTTCCAGAAGCTGCTCTCGATGCGCTGGCAGCCGGCGCTACGCACCGTTCCCGCCTATCATGATGACGAGACCTATATCGAGGCGCTCGCCACGTCGGTCGAGAGGCATCTTTCGACCCTCGACTGGAAGCCGGAGATGCTGCTCGCCTCCTTCCACGGCATTCCCATGTCCTATTTCAAACAGGGCGACCCCTACTACTGTCAATGCCAGAAGACCGGCCGGCTGCTGCGCGAGCGGCTCGGGCTGACCAAGGAAAACTTCATGGTCACCTTCCAATCCCGCTTCGGGCCGGAGGAATGGCTACAGCCCTATACCGACAAGACGGTGGAGAAGCTCGCCAAGGACGGCGTCAAGCGCATCGCCGTCATCAATCCCGGCTTCGTTTCCGACTGTCTGGAGACGCTGGAGGAAATCGCCGAGCAGGCGGCCCATTCCTTCCATGAGAACGGCGGCGATAAGTTCGCGCATATTCCCTGCCTCAACGACGGCGAGGACGGCATGAAGGTGCTGGAAAAGGTCGTCCGTCGCGAATTGCAGGGCTGGGTCTGAGAGCCCCACTCAGAAAGCGGCGTCGGACGAGGAGCTAAAGCATGTCGCGCAAAACTGTGCAGCGGTTTTGCGATAACGACATGCGTAGAAACAAAGACTTAAAACGCGAGAGCGAATCTGAAGGGTCGCAACGCGCTTTAGCAACAGCCCAATGACTTAGCCGAAACGAAACCTCCTTTTCACTTGGAGCCCGGGCGGTTGCGCCCTCATTTCTTCCTCGCAAATAACGTGCTAACTCACCACATGAGTTGGGCAGGCGCGCATGCGCCGATAGGAGGAATTTTCATGCTGTTCGGCGGCTTCGACATCGTCGTGATCGTGCTGGTCATCTTCGTTATTCTGGTGCTCTTTGCTGGGATCAAGACCGTGCCGCAGGGCTACCGCTATACGATCGAGCGCTTCGGGCGTTATACCCGCACGCTGGAGCCAGGCCTCAACCTCATCACCCCCTTCATCGAGCGCGTCGGCGCTAAGTTGAACGTGATGGAACAGGTGCTGAACGTGCCGACCCAGGAGGTGATCACCAAGGATAATGCCTCGGTTTCGGCCGATGCCGTCTCCTTCTATCAGGTGCTGAATGCTGCCCAGGCCGCCTATCAGGTCTCCAACCTCGAAAACGCCATCCTCAATCTCACCATGACCAACATCCGCTCGGTCATGGGTTCGATGGATCTCGACGAACTGCTCTCCAACCGTGATGCGATCAACGACCGGCTGCTGCGTGTCGTCGACGAAGCCGTGCATCCCTGGGGCATCAAGGTCACCCGCGTCGAGATCAAGGACATCCAGCCGCCGCGCGACCTCGTTGATGCGATGGCCCGCCAGATGAAGGCCGAGCGCGAGAAGAGGGCGCAGGTGCTGGAGGCCGAAGGCTCGCGCAACGCGCAGATCCTCAGGGCCGAAGGCGCCAAACAATCCGCCATTCTCCAGGCCGAAGGCCAGCGCGAGGCCGCCTTCCGCAACGCCGAAGCCCGCGAACGTCTGGCCGAGGCCGAAGCCAAGGCAACGAAGATGGTCTCCGAGGCGATCGCCGCCGGCRACATCCAGGCGATCAACTATTTCGTCGCGCAGAAATACACCGAAGCGCTGACCTCGATCGGTTCGGCGCCCAATTCCAAGATCGTGATGATGCCGATGGAAGCGTCTTCCATCCTAAGCTCGCTCGGCGGCATTGGCGCCATTGCCCGCGAAGTCTTCGGCGATGCCGGCAGCAGCCCGTCGACGCCACTACCCGTGCCGCCGCGCCCGCGCCCCGCACCGGCACGCTCGACGCCGCCGATCAATCCGTCGACCCCCAATCCTTTCAATCCCGAGCAGGAGCGATAAGCCATGCTGGCGAAGATCGTCACCGAACTCGGTCCATGGAGTTGGTGGGTCGCAGGGCTCGTGCTGCTTGCCGCCGAGATGATTGTTCCCGGCTTCTTCCTGGTCTGGATCGGCCTTGCCGCCTTGATCGTCGGTGCGCTATCGCTGCTCTTCTGGGACAGCGCCTTCTGGGTCTGGGAGTTGCAGGCGATTCTTTTTGCGCTTCTCGCCGTTGCCACGACCTTCGCCGGCCGCCGGCTGACGCTGCGCATTG